>CAYNKU010000056.1:4525-10922 GCA_964397865.1 uncultured Pirellulales bacterium
AAGTGAGCAGAGCCAAACGTCTTATAGACGACATGGTGGCTGCCAGTGCCGATGCGGTTAAATTTCAGCTATTCTACCCAGAAGAAGTGGGAGAAGTTGTTTGGAATAATATTAAGGATTTTGATTTAACCTGTGATGAATTAATTCAATTGAAAGACCATGCGGAAATGCAGGGAGTAACCTGGCTGTGTTCGGCATTTGGTGTAAAAAGTTTGAGACGGTTATCTGAAATAGCGGTAGAGGTTGTTAAAATACCATCGCCATGCTTGACAAATCGTCGCATACTGAGTGTGGCTGGGGAGCTATTTACTAAAGTAATTCTTTCCACCGGCCTGCACGGTTTTTTGGAAATAAGGGACGCCGTGCGCTTTCTGCATGATTGGCTGGGTTATGAACGAATGGTAATATTACAATGTACTTCGGCATACCCCTGTCCCTTGAACGCCGTGAATTTAAGGTTTATACAGACTTTAGGCTTGGAGTTTAATAAGAGTTTGGTTGGCATATCAGACCATTCGACAGGAACCGTAGTTCCTGTTGCTGCCACTGCTCTGGGTGCTGAAGTAATAGAGAAGCATGTTACTTTGGACAGACACAACGGCGGGCCGGACGCTTGTTGTAGCTTAGAGCCTTTAGAGTTTAAGGCAATGGTGCAGGCAGTGAGGGATACCGAAAAAGCTTTGGGCGACGGAATTAAGAAAATTGAAGATTTGGAGAGGAAGTTGTTATGGCGAAAACAGTAGGCCTTGTGACTGGCAGCCGGAGCGACTACGGGCTTTTAGAGCCGCTTATAAAAGCGTGTTGGGACGAATTTGATGTTAAGCTGTTTGTAACTGGTTCTCATCTCAGTTTGCGCTTTGGCTATACCGTGATGGAAATTTTTGATGCCTTTAAGGGTTACCGTCCAGAAATCATAGATGCTTTAATTGATTTCGATTCCCCGGAAGTTGTAACATTATCACAATCATTAAGTTTGGTCCAATTTGCTACCAAGGTTAAGGGGGTAGACTTGTTGGTTGTGCTGGGCGATAGATTTGAGATTGTACCGCCCGTGTTAGCAGCTTATAACTTGGGGATACCTGTAGTCCATATTCAAGGTACAGATACCACATTAGGCTCTCTTGACGAAGGCTATAGGGGTTGTATTAGGTCTTTAGCTACGTATCATTTTACTGTTGAAAAGTACGGTTCTCTCGGTTGTGTGCTCCCTGAGTTAGGCAAAACACTCCGACATGACGGAGTTCTTGTAGTTTACCACCCATATATAGGCTGGGATGAAAAAGAGTTTGGAAATATTTTAAGAGCTACCGAGGGTTTTGAACGGATAATTTTAGGTAGCAATGCAGATGCCGGGGGGAGAACAATAAGCAGCATTGGTGCTGCTAATCGGTCAGAAACTTCTACTTTTTTCAAATCCTTGCCTCGTAAGGAATATTTATCTTATTTGGCTGGAGCTAAATTTATTATAGGCAATTCGTCTTCTGGAATTATTGAAGCCCCGTCTTTGAAAGTCCCGGCTATAAATGTTAGGGGGAGACAGGCTGGGCGGCAGAGAGCAGCATCCGTGATAAATTGTGCTGGAGATTTAGAATCTATTAAAAGCGCCATTGCTGCGACGGAGCAACGATTAGGCTTTGAGTCTTTAATAGACTTTACAAACCCTTATGAGAAACCGGGGACTGTGGCCAATATGGTTAAGAAGCTGAAGAATATATTAATTTAGTCGGAACTGCTGAAGTTGACTACTTCGGTGTGGTGCTATAGTGTCAAGGCTGGTCGGTGGCGAAGCTCCTGGCTGGTCTTTATTATTGGAGTTATTTATGGCGACATTACAAAAGACGTTCGGGGGCCTTTATGGCGATGTGATGAACTTTCTTGGTTGGACTACTGCAACCTTAACAACCCCCGTGCTGTCAGCGAATATAGACGAGGCCAAGAAGCTGGCAAACGATGCTTACTTGAAGTTTATTAATTCACATGATTGGTCTTTCCTTAAACCGGAGTGGCAGTTGACAACGATAGCTGGTCAGTGGGAATATCCGTTGCCGGAGAATTTTAGAAAGTTTGAGACTACAAGGTTGATGTACTCCCCAGATGACGCTTATCCCCCGCTCAGTGAGACTAACGTAGCGAATATTTTAACTCTCAGGTCTTCTGATGACTCTGAAGGCTCCCCTGAGTTATACGCATTAAAGGCTGATAGCTACGACCCCAAATTCGGTCAGCGGATGAACATACTGTTCTATCGTGCTCCGGATGCTTCTTATACACTCAATGGTCTAATGTCTATAACTCCTGTTAAACTGGAAGATGACGCTGATTTACCTATTGGTGGGATAGAACATTCTGGTTTGTTGAAACAAATGTGTTTGGCTGAAGCCGAACGACAGGGAGACAAATCTGGGGGTTTGCAGCAAGCCGAGGCGGATAGGATGTTGATGCGGGCTGTGCAGATAGACGATTCCCGAAATCCAAGGTGTTTGGGAAAGCTGACAGACCCAAAGTACCAGGGGGTTGGAGAGATAATAGGTTTGCGCAACTGCGATGCCATTTTATATGACGGAATAGATACCCGAACTTCGGGTTTATAATAGTTAATAACGGTTAATGAGGAGGTTATTATGGCTAATTCTGCCAATTTTGATTATGTACGTGACCAACAGCTTGGCTTGCACGAGAGCATAATAAGTACACACTTCAGAGTTATTGCTAAATGCAATAAGGGAGTCGTGCTGGCTTATGCTAACGTAACAGGTATTTCAGAGTTATCTGCTGCCAGAGTGGCCGCAGGGAGTCCAGACATGGCTCCCAGTGGACAGGTTATTGCTGTAAACTCTTTGGTTTGTGGCAACGTGTCTGCAATGGTGTGGTACAACGAAGCAACCACAGCTACCAGTGTAACGTGGGTGGGTTTGATTAGTTAAGAAAGTGAGGTAAAAGATGCCTAAGATTGATGGGTCTAATTTCCCACTTAATCGATGTCCTGCGGCTCGAAGCTGGGGATACGGGTCTGTAAATGCTATGACTACTAACGCCACTTTGTCTGCCGACGAAAGCTGCGTGAAAATGTATTTTCAAGCCTCTGGAAGCTGCGTATCGGCAGTATTTATTGGAATGAATGCAGCAGCGAGCTTAGTACAATTCCAGCTCCCCCGTGCGATTGCAACGGGAGATGTTTATACTAATTTAAGTGCAGCAGTACAGCCATCTTGGTTGGTGTTGGAGTCTCCGAGTACCACTGTTCCTACATTTTACTCAAACGTGGATACCCAGAAGGTTCGTGTTATGTGGCGTTAAGGGCGTTGTTTTGTTTGAGAGGGTGTTTGATAGGGTAACGGTGGAGTTCGTCGATTCTACGGCCTCTGAGAGGCCTTAAACAGTACTTGGGGGAACTAAATGGCAAGATATAAGCGGAGTGAAAAAGAGGGTTACCTGGATTATTATAAAAAGACCAAAAGTCGCAAGCAGAAACCTCAGAAGTTTGGTACGTGGCTGGGTCTTAGGCGGGGGTCTAAGGGTTCAAGTCGTCAGACTCGGAAGGGGTTGCAGTATTTAGACGACGCTACAGCCAAAGATATAAGCAAATTCTTTAAGAGGTAACGGATGATTTTCAAAGTACAGTTACCGATACGGGGGGTGTCGAAGGGTTTACCACAGGATGCTCAGCCTCCGGCTACATCGGGGGATTGTAAAAATGTTCGCCCCAGAGACGTGTTAGAAAACAAGATTAGGATAGGACAGAGGCCAGCTTTAATTAAAGCATATACTCAACAAATTGGCGGCGAGGCGGGTTCTATTGTTTGGTTAGGCTCAATTACTACGGTGGATTGATATGGCGATATTAAGAGATTATTATGATACAGCAGACGGGTCGTCAAGTCAGTCTCTTATAGATAATACAAACGATTGGATTGCTCAAACATTCACCCCTTCTGTTTCTTATGCTATATCATCGATTGAATTATATGCTTATGTACCTTCTGGTCACGATATTGGCACATTAACCGTTAGCATAAAAGCTGTTGATAGTAGTAGTCATCCTTCTGGTGCGGACTTAGCAAGTGGAACTATCGCAAGTGGAAGCTTTGGAAGTTCACCCAGTTGGATTTCATGTTCTTTTTCTTCTACTGCTAATCTTAGTGGTAGTACAATGTATGCTATTGTTATCCGAGCAAGTGCTGCTGATGCTTCTAATAAGTTATATTGGAATGCACGTACTTCTCCGACATACTCTGGAGGACAGGTAGAATTAAGTACTGATGGAGGCAGTAGTTGGACAGGATATGTCACTCACGATTCCTGGTTCAAAACTTACGGAGGGCCGGTTGTTCCTGTTGATAAAGGTTATTCACGCAGTTTAGTTGCTATTGGTAATCACGAAGTTTGGTACGAGTCTGCTGCTGGAACCATGTCAGAATTATCTGCTGCTAATTATGGTATAGACTGTTCCCTGCCGTTAGAGGTATCTGAAGCATTTCAGAAACTATTTATTGCCAATAAAACTAACTCAAAAATAGCAGATTTCGTTAATGTAAAACTCCCGACCGGGGAAATTGGTGCTTCAAGCGTTTCTGCTCCACTTAAAGGTTTGACTTTAACTGGGGATACGAGTGGAGCGACGATGGTGGCCGATTTTTGTGGTGTCGCTACTGGCTCGGCTTATGTGTACGGCTATAAAACGTCTACCGCATCCTTTGTAAGTGGCGACACTGTAACCGGTGGTGCCTCAAATACTGTTTCTTTTTCTATGGTATCTGCCCAAGTTGATGCCCCGCACTGGTACGACTGGACACCTCAGCACAACGACACAACTACTTTCGGTTCTATGCCATCCTCTGCTGATTTGGTCTGTTTATACCGAGGTAGGCTGGTTTTAGCTGGAAATCCTGATTACCCCCATCAGTGGTACATGAGTCGTGTTTTAGACCCGTTTGATTGGAAGTATGTGGTGAACGACCCACTTTCACCTGTTCGTGGCGGGGATGCGGATGCTGGACAGATTGGTGATATAATAAAGGTTCTTATCCCATACCAGGATGATTACTTGTTGGTAGGCTGTGCTAATTCATGGCACATTATTCGGGGAGACCCAGCGTGGGGAGGTTCAAGGGATTTACTTTCGGATGAAACAGGGATATTCGGAGACAAGGCTTGGTGTTTTGACGATAGTAATAATCTATATTTCTATGGCAAAAACGGTTTATATAAAATCCCCGTTGGGGCAGGGGTTCCCCCTCCGGAGAACATCTCGGAATTAGCTTTGCCTGAGTGGGTGTCAGACTGGGGACTGGATATATCAAAACATAGGGTAGTGCTTACTTATGATTTTGTGCGAAAAGGTCTGTTAGTTTCTAAAACGACCTTGGCTGACGGTTCCAACGATAATTATTTTTATGACTTCAAAGCTGGGGGTTTTTTCCCAGAAGAATACCCAGACGATTGTGGAATTTATTCTTCTCATTTTTACAATGCTACAAACCCCACCTACCGAGGATTATTGCTTGGTTGTAAGGACGGTTATGTTCGCAAGTTCAACGATTCGGCCAAAGACGATACAACTTCGGCGTCAACTGCCATTGCTATTGATTCCTACTGTGTGTTGCCTATTACCCAAATAGCTGCGGATGAGATGGGTGATGCTAAGGTTAAATCCTTATCGGTTGTAAACGCTGGGGGTGCTTCAGGTGGGGAGTTTTCGGATACTGACAACTTGAACATAAAACTTTACATAGGAGATAACCCAGAAGAGGTTTTAGAGGACATCCAGGACGTAGCAACGGCTGTTATATCTGCTACTATATCTGGGTCTGGGAGAAGAAACAAGTTAGGATTAAATGTGAGGACTTCCTATTTGGGGGTTAAAGCCTATAATTCCGCAGTGGGCGAAACTTGGGCTTTAGAAAAGATTTTTGGGGAAGCCAATCAGCTTGGGGGGAAATAATGGCGATACCTAATATTTTTGAGCAAACTAAAGAACCGGGTGCTTTAGATACTTTGTTAGCTCAGATGCAGAAAGCACAGGAAACTGCTACTACTGCAAATTTGAAGCGGGAAGAAGAAATAAGGGCTATTACAGATGCAATTATAGCTCGTTATCAGCCAGGTGGGGCTTTTCAGGAAGCGGGATTAGCGCACATAGCAAAGGCTAAAACACAAGCGGTTGGCGGTGGGATGCAGAGTCTCATTGCTTCCGGCCTGGCCGGTACAGAAACCGCTGCCGGTTTAGGGACGGGTTTTGAAGCGGGTGCTGGTTCTCAGATGCGATTATCTTTAGAAGATTTAATGATGGAAAGGTTGTCGAGTGCCCAAATGAGCAAAGCTGGCTTCATTGAGGGGATTCAAGATGAGTATCCCGATACTTCACTAATGGCGCAATTGGCTATGCAAGCTGCAGAAT
>CAYNKU010000057.1:0-5303 GCA_964397865.1 uncultured Pirellulales bacterium
TGTTCGCGGGCCTGTGCCGGCGGGGATAAGCCGGATCCAGCGGTATCACAGAATGCAGATAATTGTTCAGACGCCGAATGCGGGGGTTATGATGCGGCTGTTCGCGGCGCTTCGTTCGATGAAGCCTTTGAGGCCGGCGGTCAAGACGGCAATCGATATCGACCCGGTGAATTTGTTGTAAATTTTACAAAATTTACGGCGATGATATTTTTATAACATTCTGCGGTGAGTCGAAATCAACCCACCGCAGTGCGGCGGGCTAACAGGGGAAAAATATTAGCTATACCAACTGCACAATATCTTAAACTTTGATAGTAAAGGCAGGCGAGTATTGGGATTGATCGCTTGGACGGGAATGACAAGGAGGTGGGGTTAAGGTAGTTGAGCTTCTACGGCGGCGGCGCGGTCGATTATGAACTGTTTCATTGCGTTGATATATCGTTGGGGGACAAAGCCAGAGAGCTTTTCGTCGAGGACGGGGTTAAGAACCTGGGGGTTAAAAAGGTTATCGAGCAGATCGCGATAGGCCTGGTAGTAAAGGGACCTTGTCGAAGAGCTAGTCATTATATTGTAAAGTCCTGCGACGGGGGAGTAGTCAAAGATACTTTTGTCGATGGGGGCTGTGTTATATGCCTGATTGAAAATTGTGTCGAGGTCGTGGGGTATGAGGTGGAAACGCCAGTCTGTGATTCCTCGGTAGAGTACGTAGTCGTCGCCTTCGCCGGTATATAGGCCTGTCTCTACATTGATCAGCAGGGCGTTAAGGGCGAGGTATCGCAGCCATTGATCGAGATCTGCTCGGAGAGAGACCATGTAGGGCGACCAGTCCTGGTTGCAGAGGACATTGGTGAGGTACATGAGGTCGTAATAGTCGTCGAGTTCTTCGTTGGTGAGCTTGATGTAATTGTCGTAATAGGTGTCGAAATCATCTTCGTAGTGGAGGTCGGCGCCGGGCGAAACGACTCGCATGCACTTGTAAAGATTTCCCTGGCTGTCATCAGGGAAATTATCCTTGACGAAGTCGGTATCGAGCACCTCCATATGGACATAGGAATCGAACATGCCGTAAAATGTAGGCATTGCGCGGTTTTGGCCATTTACACGTAGTTGTACCATTTTGGCGTCGGCGGCGGGCAGTCCGGCGAGCTGAAAGATGGTGCTTCCGATGAGCTGGAGGTAGCCATATCTGGCGTTTATATTTATAGCTTCGACGCCGTGCCATTTTCGGTCGTGGGCGAAGTTTACGCGGTAGTTGTTAGGGGGTTCTTTTCTGCTGCCGTGGCCGCGGTTGCGGACTCCGACGGTGTAGCGGATCTTTATGTCGTTCGGTTCGACGCTGATGAAGGTTGCGTTCATCTGGGCGTTGGAATGCCTGTCAGGTTCGTGTGAGCCGATGTAGGCGAGTTCGGCACGTTCGGCTTCGGTCATTATGATGTAATAGGTTGGCTGGTTGTCGAGCAGGGGATCGGGGCTGAAGGCATCGTTGACCTGGTAGAGCAGGTTGGCGAGCTGGCCTAAGGTTTCCACGGGTGCAGGCCATGTTCGTGATTTTCCGGTTGAGCCTTCGGCCTGGATGTAGAATTCTATGACGGTTCCATCGGCGTGGGGCGGCAGAGTGACGCCGTAGGTGCCGTCGTTGGCACCACCGTCGCCGTGTAGGGCGTCGTCGAACATAGTAAGGTTGTTGAACTGAGCCTGGCCGTCGATGCGATAATGGAGAGTGACGGTAAGGCCAGTTTTGAGTCTGTCGAGAATTTCGGCGGTTACCCAGACGGGTTCTGCTGAAGTGGGGACGGGCGGGAAATGTTCGACGTCGAGTATAAAGGGGGCGATGTCGTAGTCGATGACGGTATTTTCGGTGCCGGGTGTGCCGCCGGGTGTGAGACTTGCGGCCCAGTTCTGTCCGTATTTGTTCGCGAGGTCGGGATTGATAAGTTCGAGGCTTTTGCCGAGTCCGTCGTGGGCGTCGGACCATACCCAGCCGTAATGATTGTTGTCGAGGGGCCCCTGCTGTCGGCGGCTCCAGTTGCCTTCGTCGGCGTAGCGGAGTAAATCGATGACGGTGTCGGAGGCATTTCGGAGTTCGATTTTTTCGCCGGAATGTCTGAGCCGGCCGTTCCAGGAGCCAATGACGTTTGTGACGGCGGGATATTTGATCGAAAAATTCGTCAGGTCGTCGGCTATGACGAGGTATTCACAGGGATCGATGGTGATGTCGGGAAAGATGAAATCGACTCCATCGCTGAAGTGCCAGTTGAAAAGATTGACCGGGTCGGGGCCGGTATTATAGAGCTCGATGTAATCATATGTGTCGCTGTCGGGGTCGGTGGAGCTGTGGTACATTATTTCGCTGATAAGAATCTGGTGGTCGATGCCTGTGTTGGTAAGGCCTGGTGTGGGGGGCAATGTTTCGGTTGTGAAGACCTGCCAGGTGTCGCTGCCGTCGGGGAGCCGGCCGAGAGATTCGTCTTCGCCCTGAAGTGTGAATGTCAGAGAGTCGATGGGGTTTTGACAGTAGTCGCGTAGTTCTATTTCTTCGCTGGCGGCGTAAAGTTTGAAGGGCGCGTGGAGGGTTCCCTGCTCGGGCTGGCCGTCGGCCCAGATGAGCAGGAAAGCGCCCGGGTTTATGGTGGTTTTTTCGGGGTTGTCGGATGGTATCTGCCATTTTGCGGGTTCGTTGAGGTCGTCGGTGAGGAACATTGCGGCGACGTTGACGGGGAAGGGTTCTGCGTTGTATATTTCTATCCAGTCGTCGAATTCGTTGTAGTCGTCGGCAATGAAATCCTCGTTGTCCGCCATAAATTCGTTGATGTAGAGAGCGAGTCCTGAACAGTCAACGGTCCATTGGTTCGCGAGGGCCGCGAAGTCAACCATATCGACCATGTTGTCGGCAATTAGATCGGGGCAGCCGGTGCCGGCGCAGGGTGGGTCTGTGAGCCAGTTATCTGCCAGGACAGCGAGGTCGGGCAGGGAGACTTTGCAGTCGGCACTGAAATCGGCGTCCGGGCAGGCGGCTTGCGCGAAAGGGGCGGTTATAAAGACAAGAACAGCCGCGAGGAGGATATTTTTCAAGTATTTAGATAACATCAGCACCCTTTTTGCCCTCTCATTGCCCAGAAGTCTTCACGGGCAATATGTAACTTCGGGAAAACCGGAATTATTATAGCAGAAACGGGAGATGTTTTAAATAAAATTCTCAAGCGGAGATCCCGCGTTAATCGGTGGAAACGGTGAGGGAGCTGTTCCATGGCGACCGGCCCCAGTCGCTGTAAGCACAGACGCGGTAGTGATATATGGTGTTGGAATCGAGGCCTGTGTCGTAGCAGGTGGTATCATATTTGGGGGTATTATCGACCTGAGTCCATTGGCCGGGTGCGCCGGCGATGTCGGGCGCTCTTTCGATAATAAAGCCGGAGGTGTTTAAGTTATTGTGGGTCCAGGAAAAAGCGATGGTGCTTTTTGATGATGCGAGCAGAGTAAGGTCGGCGGGGGAATCGGGTATGGGTGGGGTGGTGATAAAGACCTGGCCGGGGTTGTATTGGGAATTGCCGTTTTCGTTATAAGCGCGGATCCGGTAATAGTATGTTGTGCCGGGCTGGAGTCCGAAACCGTAATTGGTATCGGAGTAGCCGATATTGTTGGGGGGGGGCTTGGCGATCTGGTTCCAGATATAAAGGTCGGATTCTTCGTGCCTTTCGATCTTAAAGCCGAGTTCGTCGTCGGAATTGTCGGACCAGGTGATGTATATTTCGTTGGGTGATATCACGATGGCGACGAGGTTGGAGGGGCTTTGCGGAGGCGGGTCGGGGGGAGAATATTGTTCGTCGAATTCATAGCATCCGATATCGGGGTAGGAGTCTCTTTGATTTTTATCGATATCGTCGGCGACGATGTCGTTTAGGTCGGCGGTTGGTACGCCGTAATCGATGGCGACCGAATTCGCACCGAGATGGTAGTCGCAGAATCCGAAGAAATCGAGGTCGGCGAAATCGATAGCATCGGGGCCTGTGGGTGTTTGGTATATTCCGGAACAGATGACATTTCCGGAACTGGGATTTACGTTGGGTAGATAGCCGCCGCCGTCGGTTGACCAGTTTTCGATTATATTATTTTTAAAAACGGAGGAATCGCAGCCGTTTGACATTATTCCCTTTATTATATTGTTGCAGACGATCCCGTTTTCGGTCCAGACGCTTGTTACCGCAGATGAGACTCTTGAGTCGGCGGTGATGGTGTTGTTTATTATCTTGAAGTCATTGGTGTCTCTTATGACAAAGGGTGTTCCGCCTAAGGTGCCGCAGATAAGGTTGTTTTCGACGATGATATTGCGGGCGATGAACGGGTTATCCGGCAATTGAGCTTCGATGGCGATACCCTGGCCGTAGGCGTCGTAGAGTTTGTTTCTTCTGAAGATAACGTTTTGTGTTCCGTCGGGGCTGTTGTGCTGGTACTGGACGATGTCGCCGTGATTTGAGCCGGAGTATCCCTGCCTATGCCAGATGTCGTGGAGCAGATTATCTTCGATGAGGATATCGACGCCGTCATAGAGGCCGATGGCTTTGCCCCAGCAATCGTGGACATCGTTTGTCCTGATTGTGACCTGGTCGGAAGAGACCGAGCATATACCCATATTGCAGCTTATTATTTCGCAGCCCTGGATCAATATGTTGTTGGCGTCGTCGAGAAAGATGTTTTTTCTCTGGCGCAATCCTTCGATATAACAATCTACGAATTGTATGTACGAGAGATGGCTGCAGATGATGTTCGAGCCGGCGTCGATTTCACCTTCGACTCCGAAATTTACTATTTTCAGGTTCCTGAATTTCATCCAGGCGTTTTTAAAAGAGCCGGATTTGTAAATGATATGAAGCCCTCGGATTACGGGCGGCGAGTTTGTGTCGTCGGCAATGAAAGTGATCCATTGATCGTTAACGTCGGTGTCGAGCCAGTTGTATTTATAAATTTCCTGTTGGTCGCTGTTGAGGCTTTTGTAAGTTCCCGGCCGGATGCGGACGGTGTCGCCGGGTGTGATTTTTGCGGATGCGGGGGTAACAAGGGCGTCTAATGTTTTGAAGGGATTTTCGGTCGTGCCGGATCCGGTGATGTCATTACCGTCGCCGGCATCGACGAACCAAGTGGTTGTTAGTTCGTAGGGGCCGATGTCGATGGTGGGCTGGGGATCGTTTTTGAGGTAATCGCGTATCCGGATACCGGCGGTTATGTCCCGGGTGATATTTTCGGCAAGGATATTATTGCCGGCGTCGATACAGGGGCCGGCGGCAGCGGGGCAGAATGCGTCATCG
>CAYNKU010000057.1:5313-10904 GCA_964397865.1 uncultured Pirellulales bacterium
CCGCACGCCGGAGGAAGTCCAGGGGCGCGACGGCGCCGGTGGGGCTGTTGGGGTCGATAAAACAGGGATCGGCGTCGATGTTGGAACCGGCGTAGATTATCGAGCCGGTTTCAACGGCGAAGGCGGCATCGCTGAAAGGGTCCTGGAGATTGCAATAGGCGAAAGTAGTTTGTGGATTCGAGTGGCCGCTATAGAGTTCACTGCCGGTGTTGGAGGCGGTGTTGTTTCGCATGATGGAATTATTGATGTCGGCGGTGGATCCGGCGCCGGAGTTATAAAGTGCGCCGCCTTTATTCGCGGAATTGCCGTGGAAGAGTGAATTGGTGATCGTTAGTGAGGTCGCGTTTGTGTTAAAGACCGCGCCGCCCCAGCCGTAATAACCGGCGGCATAGTTGGAGGTGAAGACGGAGTTGGTGATATCGATATTTGAATTTCTGGCGGCGATCGCCCCGCCGATGCAGGCGGAGTTTTCGATGAAAAAGCAGGCGTCGATTTTCGCTGAGCCGGCGAGTTGTGAGATGGCGGCTCCTGAGGAAGTGCCGATGTTGTTGGTGCGGTTGTTCTGGAAGACACAGCGGTATATTTCGATATTGCCCGATTCGCTGAATATCGCGCCGCCTGAGAGGTGGGCGTAGTTTTCGGTGAAGGTGCAGTCGGCGATTTTGGGTGAGCATGACTGGATGTAGATTCCGCCGCCTGAGCCGTATTGTATGCCTTCGTTCGCTTTGCTTTTGGTGATTATGAAACCGTCGATTTGGGCGTCGGCTTGGCAGTGGATGATATGATAGCAGTTGTCGGAGTCGTCGTCAGGCAGGCCGATATTGCCGGTAAGGATGGTCGGGTTGGTGAGGGGGTTGCGCCGGTGGCGCCTGGTTTCGGTGCCAGCGAATCCGCCGTAGAGGGCGATATTTTCCGAGAGCAGAAACGTTGCGGTGCGGGGGTTGTCGGGGTCGGTTGTTTGAGAAGGTTTATAAGTGCCGCGGGCGAGCCATATTTCATCGCCGGCTTCGGCCGCGTCGAGAGCGGGTTGGAGGTCGGCAAAGGCGCGTCGCCAGGATGTTCCGTCGGCGGCGGGGCCGGCGCGCTGATTTACGTACCATATGGCCGCATTTGCGGCGGGAGTCGCAATTGCTAGAAAGAGACCGATGGATAATAAGGTTAGTGTGATATTTTTTTTTAATGATATTATAATGCCACCCCCCGTTGTCGAAGCCGGTTTTTTTAATCATTTTTGACCGTGTTAAATAATGCTTTATTCAGGCGGGGATATCAATAAGGGAAAACCTGTTTTTGGCGTGGGGGGAAAACACTATGTCTTAACTCAAACTGGCCGATGGCCAGTTTGAAATATCAAAAATCTCCCGTAAGGGATGGCCGAGCCAAAAAATAAAAATGCAAAATTGTGGTATCCCGAAACGACGTCGGGATGGTTTTTTTTATTTTTATTGTTTTTGTTTTGTGAAACATCTTGTCAAATAAGCAGTTGCACTAGTTGTTGACCATAATTCGGTCAGTTTGAGGTTTTAAGGCAATTTTTAGAGGCTGCCTTTAAGGAGGATAATTTTCAAAAAATGGTGAACGGTTTGAACATTTTTTACTCAATTTTTTTCGCGGTTTGGTCAAGGCCAAACTGGTGTAGGACAAGAGCGGTAACCTTTCCGTGATTGTCCTTTACAAAGGTGATTTGTGCATCAACGACCTTATAGAAAAATTCAGTTTGAGACTTTGCATATATAGGGAACCTTTGTTGTCCCGTGAGTTGCGCTGTTAGCTGTCCATTCTGTAGAGCAATGTCGAAGACTGCCCCCGGTGCGATCTCATATTTACCCACATAAGTTCTGAGAATTGTTGCATCCAGCTTGGTTTGTACCTCAAATTTTTGCAGTGGGATATTGGGGTCAAGCAGGTGGAATCCGATATCGTCTATGCTCTGGGAGGTGTTGGTTAAAACAACTACACCGGTCTGATTATCTTTAATGAATCCCGCGAAACTCCAGTAGCCGCCGGTGCCACCGTTGTGCCAGATTATGCGGCAGTTACCACTGGTTCGGATATGCCAGCCGAGGCCAATGTGCATATCCGGCGAACCAGCCTGGTGTCGCTGTTTATGGGTGGCCTTCATCGCAGAGTACAAACGGCTTTTCTTCAAGCCCATATTGGCTGCTAAGAATGTCAACATATCCTGAGCCGTTGAGCGCATTGCACCAGCACCGGCAAGTGTTGGGATATCCCAGTTACTAACCTTGATATTGCCGCTGTGCCCCTTTGCCAAAGAACTTGTCATTGCCGGGGTTAATGTAATCCGTGTGTTGGGAATGCCGAGTTCGTTTGCGATTCTTTGTACAAACAGTTCTTCGTAACTCATTTTGCTTTGTAGCGCCAAAAGATGCCCCAGCAGACCAGCGCCATAATTGGAGTACTCGTACTGTGCACCTATATCGCGTTGAAGTTCGTAGCCTGACAGGAATTCATACATCTGTTCCACCGAATAATCAGCATAAGGATTATTCACATCGCTTGGCAGTAAATTATCGGGCAGCCTCGGCAGCCCCGAAGTATGCGTTGCCAGGTGAGCCAGAGTTATGCTCTTACTGTTGCGTTTCGGAGTTCGGACACCGCCGGGAAGAAATTTATCTATAGGGTTCTCTAATGCGATCTGCCCTTGCTGTACCATATCGGCCAACAGAAGTGAGGTAAAAACTTTGGTGAATGAGCCAATTTCAAAGACAGTGTCTTTATTGGGTTTTTGGCTGCCTGAAAGCGATGTTTTGCCGTAGCTGTAATAATAGGTTCCGTTTGAGTCGATAATTCCGACAATGATTCCGACATTGTAGCCGCTATCTACACGTTCTCGAACAGTTTCGTTGACATCTTCCGGGATGTTGGCGGATGGAGCAGCCAAAGTGGGTGATGATGCAAAAAAGGCCAATAGAATTGCAAAGAGCAATTTTGTTCTTGTTTGGAATGGTAAAAAGATAAAAAGGTTTGATTTCATTAGGGTGTTCCTTTTTTTAATTAGATGTTCGAAGTTACTTTGTCTCCGCGGAGGTGGTTGCTTGCAAATCACTTTTGTTTTCTGTGGTTGATGATTCCTGAGCAAGCAGGATGTTTACGATACTGCCTGAAATAGCAGAACACCATTTTCTTTTTAGCTGCTCACTTGTTTGTTCGGGGAACCATTCGCACCAGAGGCATAAAGCCAAAGCAGTTTGTTCATCTCTAATTAAAAGGCCCCAGCCTAGCATGTTGTATTGAGGTCGGTCAGGACGCATCCAGACACAGCTTCCGCCTTTACCAACACTTTTGAAACTTATTGGTGTTGCATCTGGAGTAAAGTTTTTTGGATTTCTATCGAATACATCGAGAATAGCTTCGCTGATATCTTTGCTTATCAGTGAGTTTGTATGCAGTAGTTCAAAATATCGCACGATGTCCCGAGCGGTTCCGTGTTGGGGCAGGGGTTTGTTAACAGGACAAAGCCTGGTTTTGCCGAAAACTCTTTTATCGAGAGCTTTTCCGAAGATACCGGGCTCGGGCAGAATTTTGTCACTGAGGCCGGCAATGCCTAATTGACCGGGCAGAGCGTTAACATTTTCATAGCCTACGCGGGCTGCCAAGGCGTCGGTAGCTTCGTTGTCACTGATTCCTATCATCTTATCCAGAGCTTCGGAGATAGTGCGGGACTCTTTTTTGTCTTTTCGTTCGATAGTAATAGATTCGGACAGGGCGAGCGTGCCCTGATCTGCTTGTCGCATTACTTCGGCTAAAATAAATATTTTCACAATACTTGCCAAGCACGCTGGTTGATCCGGCCGATACTCAACGGTATCGCCGGTTGAAAGATTTTTGCCAAAGAAGCCTGCCTCTGCCGAGCATTGTTTAACCATAGCCAAGAGTTGCTCTTTTGTTGTCACATAGCGCACTTCCGGATGTTGTTCGGTATCAGAGGGAATATGCAGCCATTGATGTTCCTGTGCCTTGGCAATTTTACGTTCTCCATCAAGGGCGTATTCTACTCTCAAGGCTTTTGCTTTGCCGGCAGCCGGGTCACCAGCAATATCATTGGATACTTTGACTGAAATGGCGTTGTTGCGGATTTTTTCTCTGAGTTGTTTTGAAACGTCTCTCCATCTGTTATCGACACCATATCTTGCCGAAATTATATACAGACCCTGTGCGGGGATAAGATCAGATGAGACAGGGGTTTCTTGGTCAAAATCAATAGCTTTGGCGTCTTTGTCACTCAAAAGCGTAAGATAACCCTCGTTGCCTATGCGGATCGTCAGGTCAATGGGCAAATAATAGATAACCATTATTCCGAAAGCTAAAAGCACGCAACCTAACAGACGTTCCGGAATACATTTTTCTTCCTTCGTTGGTCTTTTCAGCTTGTTTCTGGAAATAAGTCTTAATTTGCGTAACAGTTTCTCTTCCCAGATCGTCAGCCTTTTTGGCAGCAATGCAGCCAAGGTCCCAAGTATTATTGAGAATAATCCAACGATAAAAAATGTCATATAAATTGTGTCAGCCATTGTTTAATCTCCAGATTTGCAGGTTATTCAGGGGCAAGCTCCTTCATATTTTTCCAATACTTCTGAAATTGTCGTCGGCCCGTATTGGTTATTCTGTATGATGTATGCGGAATTTTGCCGCGAAATTCCTTTTTTACTGCAATCAATTTAGTTTCTTCAAGTTTATTTATATGCGTTGCCAGGTTGCCTTTTGTCAAACCCAACGTCATCAGCAGGAATTTGAAATCTACCTCTTTGGCTGAGCTGAGAATCTTCAAAATCGCCAACCGCACCGGCTCGTGAATAGTTCTATCGATATTATTGTGAATCTGATTTATTTTCCTGTTGTTCACTAAACGTCCTCATCTTTTTTATCTTCCGCAGTACTTTGCGATTGTATATATGAACTACTATTGCCGTAATGAATCCGGCACTAATAAGATATATATTTAATGTTATAAAATATGAATACACCCACCCTTCTGCTGGTAATGGAATACGCAGACCCAAAGCGGTTAAGGCTGCTGCAGCAAGACTCAGGCTTCCGTAAACTACTCCCAAGGCTTTCTCCTTATGTTTTTCGCCTAAGTAAAGTATAAACGTGCCGAAAGATGCCAGTGCTATCGTTAATGACCAACGAACAGGAAGAAATTCAAAGCTCATAAACGCTGACCCTAAGAATGTTATCAAGTATGCAATCCATGCCCATGCAGAGGTTCTTTCTTTTTCTAATTCTATAGTGCCTTCTTTTTTATAGAAACAGGTAGCGTATCTGGCCAATATCTTGCCTGTTACAAGGGTTGATGAAAGAAGCACCCAAACAACAATTCCCAGTATAATCACTGTATACCAGCACATGCTGATCTGCAAATGAAAGATTATTAACGATGCCAGTTTGCCGCCGTATAACAGCAGACTCACATTAAGAATAATTATTGCCAGAGGGATCAAAAGCGGCAAAACCCTGCTCTGTGCATATCGATCTACTAATCCTTCCAGCTTTTCTAAACGTTCTAATTGTTCGTTGTTATCCTCAATATCATCAGGCATTTTCATTATCTCCCAAAAACCAGTTTTTGT
>CAYNKU010000058.1:0-8252 GCA_964397865.1 uncultured Pirellulales bacterium
GCGGTGTTATGCACGGGCTTTTCAGGGTCCGCCAGTTCACCCAGGACGACGCCCACATCTTCTGCACACCCGAGCAGATCGAATCCGAGATAATCGGCGTGATAGACCTTACGTTCGAGATTTACCGCGCTTTCGGGTTCGACGATTTCCATATCGAGCTCTCGACCAAGCCCGAAAAACACATCGGCTCCGATGAGATATGGGAAGTTGCCACCGGCGCGCTCAAGCAGGCCCTCGCTCATAAGAGTATCGATTACCAGATCAACGAAGGCGACGGCGCCTTTTACGGACCGAAGATCGATTTCCACATAAAGGACTGCCTCTCCCGCTCCTGGCAGCTTGGTACGATCCAACTCGATTTTTCCATGCCGCAGCGTTTCGGCCTGGTCTATACCGATAAGGATAATACCGAAAAAACACCGGTTATGATTCACAGGGCGGTGCTCGGATCTTTCGAGCGGTTCATCGGGATATTGATCGAGCATTACGGCGGTGAGATGCCTTTGTGGCTGGCGCCCGAGCAGGTAAGGATCCTGCCGATAAGCGAAAAAACCAATGACTACGCCCGCAGCGTCTGCGCCAAGCTCAAGGATTGTAAACTACGCTGCGGGATCGATTTGTCCGATGAAAAAATCGGCGCCAAGATCGCTAAGGCTCACTCACAAAAGCTGCCTTATATGCTCGTGGTTGGTCCCAGGGAGGCCGAAAGCGATACCGTCAACGTCAGAACCAGGGGCCAAAAGCAGACGCAGACGGTTCCGGTCGATGTCTTTACCAAAGCGGCACAAAATATAATCGCCGACAAAAAAATAGATTTGACTTTTTGACAAAGGTTGTTACTAATTTTTAGTAGCGGTTTCATTACCTCCGAGAACGGTCTTATCAGTATCGGAATCAGTTGCTTTTGAGTTTGTGAAACGACCTGTTGTAGAGATAAGATCGAAAAGGTTTATTACAGAAAGGTAAGGTGAGGCACAATCAGCAAAAAAGGATTAAGGGTTAATGGGGGAATTCGGGCCGAGAAGGTTCGAGTGATAGACCAGTCGAACAATCAGTTGGGAATTATGAGTACCAGTGAGGCGCTCGGGATTTCCCGGGGTGCCGATCTTGATCTTGTCGAGGTCTCTCCCACCAGCGATCCGCCGGTATGCAGGATAATGGATTACGGCAAATGGTTGTATGATCAGAAGCGAAAGGCCCGTGAAAACAATAAAAAACACAGTCATCACGCCGGCACACTCAAAGAGATAAGGCTGCGGCCCGAGACCGATCCTCACGATCTGGGCATCAAGGTAAATCATGCCCGCGAATTTCTCGAAAAAGGCCACAAAGTGCAGTTTACGATGTTCTTCCGCGGCCGACAAATGCTGCATCGAGAAAAAGGCTTTGAGGTCCTTGACAATATCACCCAGTCACTGGAGGATCTGGCAAAAGTCGAACGACCCGGAAAAATGTCCGGAAGACGTATCATCCTGCTGCTGGTTCCAAAATAGTCGGCCGGTATTTTTTGCCGAAAAATAGTCCCTGAAAGGCCTTAAACTTTCGAGTATTGCGGCTGTGAAACGGGCGGGTAGGGGGGTTTTCTTTGCGTTTGGGGGGTCTGAAAACGCGAAAATCCCTTTTTTAGCGAAATTTTACGCCAATATCGTTGACATCCGCGCATAAATAGCTTACCATACCCAACTTGAAATTTTTCGCAGATAAGCTGTTTATAAGGAATCGAGCAAATGCCGAAACAGAAAGTTCATAAAGGTTTGAAAAAACGCGTCAAGATCACCGCTTCGGGCAAGGTAAAGCGCAGGCGCGCTTTCGGCGGACACCTGATGAGTAGTAAGAACGCCAAACGCAGGAGAAAAATTTCTACCGCGGCCGGGATGCAGCCGGCAATGGCAAAAACAGTGAAAATAAAACTCTGCGAGTAATTTGTTTATACGCTGAGAGTCTCGCTTCTCGGCCGATAGTCAGCTGCCGCCAGCGAGAGACAATATAACCTTTAGTCAAGGAAAAGCTGATATGCCAAGAGTCAGAAAAGGCGCCGCGAGAAAGCACGCAAAAAAAAGAGTTCTCAAGGCCGTAAAAGGCCACAGGGCCTCGGCGGGGCGGTTGTATCGCCTGGCAAAAGAAGCAGCCGTCAAGGCGACTGTCAACTCACGGATCGACCGCAAACGCAGGAAGAGGGACTTGCGAGGTTTATGGATTATCCGCCTCAGCGCCGCCTGTCGCCAGCGTGATATAAGTTACAGCCGGTTTATCAACGGCTGCAAAAAGGCCGGCATCGCCTTGAATCGGAAAATGCTAAGCGAGATCGCCATAGCCGACCCGGCCGGTTTTGACGCTATCACCGAGGCCGTAAAAGCGGCGCTCGCCTGATAAGAACAATTCATCCGAAGTCAAATTGTTACTGAAGACAGCGGAGTCGCGATGCTCGAGCAGTTTGAAAAAATAGGCAATGACGCACTCGAAGAGCTCAATAAAGTTACCGACGTCCAGGCCCTGGAAGGGTTCCGCATAAAGTATCTGGCCCGCAAAGGTCAGATCACGCAAATGTTGAGCCGGATAGGTCAATTCCCTGCCGAGCAGAAACCGATGGCGGGCCAGCTTGCCAATAAGATCAAAAACCAGGTCACTGAGAAATTCGAGCAGCTAAAGGCCTCATTATCTCAGGCTGCCCAGACCGGGCCGAAAGAACTAATCGACGTCACTATTCCCGGCAGGGCCTTCGATATCGGCAAACCCCACGTCATAACCCGAACGATAAACGAGCTGCTCGAGATCTTCGGCAGGATGGGTTTCGCCGTTGCCTATGGCCCCGAAGTCGAGGATGAGTGGCATAATTTCGAGGCCCTGAATATCCCCGCCGAGCATCCCGCCAGGGACCCGCTCGATAATTTTTATATCGATGATAAAACTCTGCTGCGAAGCCAGACTTCCACGATCCAGATACGCATAATGGAACATACAAAACCTCCTATTCGCGTTGTTGCTCCGGGTAGGGTTTACAGGCCTGATACCGTCGATGCGACACACATGTATATGTTTTATCAGCTCGAGGCCCTGGTCATCGACGAAGGCATAAGTATGATCGATATGAAGACCACCATTGACCAGTTCATACACGTATTTTTCGGCCCCGACACGAAGTGGCGGTTCAGGCCGAGTTTTTTCCCGTTTACCGAGCCAAGTGCCGAAGTGGATTTGCTCTGGGTCGATAAGAAAGGCCGGGAAGACTGGATAGAAGTGGGCGGCTGCGGTATGGTCGACCCCAACGTCCTCGATGCCGTCGGTATCGACAGCGAAAAGTATACCGGTTGGGCGTTTGGTTTCGGCGTTGAGAGGCTGGCGATGAGAAAGTATGGAATTTCCGATATTCGACTGCTTTTTGAAAATAATCTCAGCTTCCTCGACCAGTTCTGATACCGGAAAAACAAAACCGTATTTGCGAAAGTCATGTAAATTATTAATGAGGAGACCGATATGGCTTTGAGGGGTGTTGTTCTTGCAGGGGGCACGGGCTCGCGTTTGATGCCGCTGACCAAGGTTACAAATAAACACCTGCTCCCCGTCGGGCAAAAGCCGATGATATATTATCCTATCGAAAAACTGACAAAGATCGGCATCGACCAGATACTCATCGTCACCGGTGTGGAATATATGGGCGATGTGGTGAGTCTTCTCGGTTCGGGCGCCGAATTCGGCTGCCATTTCACCTACAAGGTTCAGGACGAGGCCGGCGGGATCGCCCAGGCGCTCGCTCTTGCCGAGGGATTCTCCAATACCGACCCTGTTGCCGTTATCCTCGGCGATAACATCTTCCAGGCGGACCTGAAACCTTATGCCGACAGATTCCTGGCACAGCAAAGCGGAGCGAGGGTTCTCTTGAAGCAGGTCGATCATCCGCAAAGATTCGGAGTCGCCGAGATATCCGGCAGCAAGGTACTCAGTATCGAGGAAAAACCCCAAAAACCAAAATCCGATTACGCCGTCACGGGTATTTATTTTTACGATTACACGGTCTTCGATATCATAAAAACCCTCAAGCCCTCGGCCCGCGGGGAACTCGAGGTTACCGACATCAACAATTCCTATATCGCAAAGGGCGAGCTCGAGTACGATATTATCGAAGGCTGGTGGACCGATGCGGGCACGTTCGAATCACTGAGCAAGGCAAGTGAATTAGTTGCCAGGGAGCCGGTTAAATGAGTAAAAAAATCGCTGAATTAAAGACAGTTTTTGTCGACGAAGGGTTGATTGTTCGAAGCTCGGGTCAAATGATCGACGGCGTAGCCGCCCGGCGCGCTAAAGTAATACCCGACCAGAGGGGCAGGCTCGGCGAAATAATGCGAGCCGACGATCCGTGGTTTGAAAAATTCGGCCAGGTGTATTTTACCACCACATACCCCGGCGTCGTAAAGGCGTGGCACTATCACAAGAAACAGACGGACCATTTTTATGTTGTAAAAGGCATCGTCAAGGTCGCCCTTTATGACGACCGAAAAGATTCGCCGACGTACGGAACCGTAAACGAACTATACCTCGGCGAGCACTGCCCCGGAATGGTCAAAATTCCCCCCGGCGTTCAGCACGGCTGGATGTGTGTCGGCGCAACCGAGGCTTATATAGTCAACGTTGTTTCCGAAATGTACGATTATTCCTCGCCGGACGAATTTCGGACAGACCCGCACGAAAATCATATCCCATACGACTGGAAGTTAAGGGATGGCTGATGAGGCTGTACTAATTTTAGGCGGCCGGGGCATGCTCGGATCGGATTTGGCCCGAACCTGTCAGCGCCGGGGCTTGGCGGCAGAGGTGCTGGACCTGCCGGATTTCGATATCACCGACAAAGAAAAGCTCCCCCGGGCTCTCGAAAATTACCCGGTTATCGTTAATTGCGCGGCATATACCAACGTCGAAAAGGCTGAAAGTGAAACCGATCATGCCTTTAGTGTCAACGCACGGGCCGTCGGCAGCCTCGGCGAAGCGGCCAAAAAAACCGGCGCCTGGGTACTTCACATCAGTACCGATTTTGTCTTCGATGGTAAAAGTCAGGAGCCTTACGTTGAAACCGACCCGCCGAATCCGATAAACGCTTATGGCAAAAGCAAGCTCGAAGGCGAAAGGCTTTTGGTTGCATCAGGCTGTAAGAATTGTATAATGCGGGTCGAATGGACTTACGGCACCGGCGGCAATAACTTCGTCAAAAAGCTCATTGACGTGGCGCGCCGCGGCAGGGCCCTGAAGGTTGTCGATGATCAGGTAGGTTCGCCTACAGCCACGACAGCCGTTGCCGAGGCGATTTGTACTCTGCTTAGAAAAAAACCGCAGGGTTTGTTTCATTTTGCCGCCGATGGATACGTCAGCCGGTTCGATATGGCGGAATTTATCTTTGAAAAACTCGGTCTCGATGTCGATTTGACACGGTGCAAAACTTCTGATTATCCAAGTGCGGCGGTCAGGCCTTTGAGCAGCCGTTTCGATTGCGGTAAGGTCAAAGCCCTGCTCGATGAGCCGATCGAACCCTGGCAGGGACCGCTGGAAAAATTTGTGAGAGGATTATGAGAAAAATTCTGGTAACAGGCGGCGCGGGTTTCATAGGCAGTAATTTCGTGCAGATGGTTCTTACCGAACATCCCGATTGCCTCGTCGTCAATCTCGACAAGCTCACATACGCGGGCAACCTTGAGAATCTCGCCGGCTTTTTGGATAATCCGAATCATAAATTTGTAAAGGGCGATATCTGTGACGGCACGCTCGTTAAAAAACTTATCGACGATTATAAAATAGATTCGATCATAAACTTCGCCGCTGAAAGTCACGTCGACCGCTCGATAACCGGCCCGAGGATTTTCATTGAAACAAACGTTACCGGAACTCTGACACTGCTCGAAGCCGCCAGGGATAAAAAACTCGAAAGGTTCATCCAGGTTTCAACCGACGAGGTCTACGGCTCACTCGGTCCGGAAGGTAAATTTACCGAACAGACCCCGCTCAGTCCCAATTCGCCTTATTCGGTCAGCAAGGCTTCGGCCGATATGCTTGTCCAGGCTTTCGCCCATACCTGGGGCCTGAAGTGCAATATTACAAGGTGCTCCAATAACTACGGCCCATACCAGTTCCCCGAGAAAATGATCCCGCTGATGATAAATAACGCCCTTGGCGATAAAGACCTGCCCGTCTACGGCGACGGCCTGCAGGTGCGCGACTGGCTATACGTTTACGATCATTGTACCGCAGTCTGGAAAGTACTCACCGAGGCCGAGCCCAATCGCGTCTACAATATCGGCGGCTGCAACGAAAAAACCAATTTAGATGTGATAGGTCTTATATTGGACCGGCTCTCGAAACCGAAATCGCTTATCAAACACGTTACCGACCGACCCGGCCACGACCGCCGATACGCCATCGACGCCTCTAAGATAATCAACGAACTCAACTGGCGTCCGTCAGTCACCTTCGAGGAGGCGATAGTCAAAACTATCGACTGGTATCTTGCCAACCGCCCCTGGCTCGATAATGTCGTCAGCGGCGACTATCAGAAATATTACGAAACAATGTACGCCAATCGCTAAGACCCCTGCAAGGATGCCGCCAAATGACCGAGCTTACAAAAGGCAAAGCAACTATATGTATTGTCAATTATAAGACACTCGAATTCACCAGGCTTTGCCTCCGCAGCATCCGCAAATTTACGCGTTATCCCCACGAGGTCGTTGTAATCGATAACGGCTCGGCCGACGAATCGCTCGACTATCTAAAAAATCTCGACTGGATCCGCCTCATCGAGCGCGACAATTCAGCCGACCCCAGCGGCGGCTATTCCCACGGCGCAGCACTTCAACTGGCACTGGATAACTGCGATACCGAATTTTTCATCTCGATGCACTCGGATACGTTTGTCCTGAAAGAAAACTGGCTCAGCGACCTGATTGGTTATTTCGGCAATAACGAGCGGATCGCCTGCGTGGGTTCGGGAAAGATAGAATTGACCCCGACCTGGCGGGTTCTGCTCAAAAAAGCCACCGATATCCGAACCTTCAAGCGCAAATTACTTCGCGAGCCCGACCCTGTCGGCAAATACCGCTATTACAATCGCACGATCTGCTGTTTTTGCCGAACCGATATCCTGCGTCGTGAAAAACTTTTCTTTCTAATGGGAAGGGACCAGGGCCTCACCGCCGGCAAGAAGATGTATTTCGAACTTGTTGACCGCGGCTATGAGACTGTCGAACTGCCGCCGGCGGTTATGGGCCGATATTTAATACACCTCGCCCATGCGACGCAGGTCGTCAACCCCGAAGAGTTTACGCTGCGCAAGAAAACAACTCGAAAATGCCGCAGGCTTATAAGGAAAATCAAATCTCTGGAAATAATAAGAAGCATCCTCGAAGACGACTCGCTCGACAAATAACCCCGCTCGGTTAAACAATGTCTTTGGCGGCAGTATCGGTCACACATCTTTTGCGATCCTTCGACCGCCTGATATTAAAAAGCCATCCGCATCTGAAGACTTTTACCGCATCGAGATCGGTTAGCACGGGGCCCTGCGGCGAAATTAAAATATTGGAATGTTTCAGATCGCCGTGGGATATCCGGTGCTGCGCGAGTCTGTCAACCAGTTCGGAAACTTTTTTTAATGTAGCCTGCTTCTGCTCCTCATTTACCCCGCTGTCACGCAGATAATAATAAAGTTTCGGGGCATCGACATATTCTGTCACAATGTACGATTCCCATACGATCGGCCCTTTTCGGCGTTCTATAAACGCCAGCGGTTTAGGTGTTGGCAGGCGCAGGATACCAAACCGCTGGCCGTGCAGCCAGCAGCGCCTTGCGCGGGAAGTTTTGATCGTATGGCGAAGCGAATGGATCAACCCCTTGTGATTATATCTTTTGACCACTACGTCTTTACCGTCGAATTCCAACCGGCTGACATAACTGGTATTGCCTTTTTTCAGAATTTCACCGGCATCCATCAGCTCGTCGATTTTCTCCATCAGTTCGACCGCCCCGGCCTTATCGCAAAAACTCTTCTCGAATACGCCCGTATACCCGCGGCCGTCAACTCGCAGGTATCGGCTGGTCGTGCGAAGAGACTTTTTAAGCCCTCTTTTTAGCCCTTTGGCACTGTGCGAATCCATATACTTTTTCAGCAAAGCCTTATCCGATTGTCCCAGTGACCAGCCCCTTGCCGAAAAATATGAACCGCTCAGACTCGGCACAAGCTCGGCATCTCTGCTGCAATACTGGCTAAGCAG
>CAYNKU010000058.1:8352-10903 GCA_964397865.1 uncultured Pirellulales bacterium
GTCCGTAAAACAAAGGCTCGGGCGAATTGAATCCGCGATCCCGCAAACCTTTAAGTCCCTTCCATTCCCTTCGAATATGTCTTTTGGCGCTAATCGGTGCGGAGAAAATTTTGACAATTACCGCCCGGCCGTTCCAAACGGCGTCATAAACCTCCCGCCTGCCGGGCATGTCGCGCAAAAGACCGCTGCACGTCAAGGATTCGATCTGTCCATCCGATTCGCGGCGCTTAATTTTAAGTTGAAATGGAAATTTGTCCATCCGGTTAAAATTCAGTATGGCTGGCTAAAGCAGAATTTTTCAGTTTAATGCCCCAATAAGACAATGCCGAGTTCGTCGGCCAGTTTTATTGTTTCGTCCTTATCGATAATTATCGTTTTTTCGGCCTCGACGACCAGGCATTTCGCGCCGTTTTCAGCCAGGCTCCTGATCGTATCCGGCCCGACACAGGGCACATCGAAACGCACATCCTGATTCGGCTTGGCGGCCTTTAGCAGTGTCCATCCTCCGGCTTTGCAAAACTCTCCCGCCCGCTCGATCATATTGGCCGTGCCCTCGATAGCCTCGACCGCGATAACTTCGCGTTCCTTCACCGCGATCGCCTGACCTATATCCAGTTCACCAAGCTTTTTCACCATCGGCCAACCGAATTCGATATCTTCCAAAGACGCCGAACCTGGCCGGCACGCCGTCATCACACCCGCCGAGGCTATATGTTCCTTACAGTACATTGTCGAATCCTCTAATATTATTCCCCCGCTGGCGAGTTCTTCCGCCAGCGCGCCTAAAAGCGCATCGTTTTGTTTGTTTTTTTTACGAAGCCGCCAGTACCATATCCGTATCGACCGCCAGTCCGGCAGATACCTCAAAATCCGCCACGGCGTAAAGATTCTGCCTTTCGCGACCCTGCCGACCATAATCGTCCGCGAGACGCCGTGTTTTTTCAGTTTTCTAATCCAGCTTCCCGGCCGGGCGACAGCCACCGGATAATACGCCTCCACTTCACCCGCCAGCGCCGGGTCGGCGCTGCCGGCGATACCTGCGCAGATAACTTTCATCCCCGCCTTACCTGCACCGGCGGCGACAAGAAAAGGAAGCCGACCTTCGCCGGCTATCAGTCCGATTACTTTTTCCTCTGCAGACATTGGTTTCAGGAGATATCCGAGTCCTGGTTTTCGGTTTTTTCGATATTCGCCAGCCGTTTTTCTATTGTACGCATACTTTTGCGCATCTCGGGCAGATAACCTATCAGGCTGTAAGCACGTTTTGCCCTGCCCGCCTCGATAGCGGGAGCGCCGAAAATAACGCTGCCGTCGGGCACGTCGTTAATCACGCCTGCCTGTGCGCCGATCTTGACCATATCACCGACCTTTATGTGACCTACTATTCCGACCTGTCCGCCTAATACACAATGATGACCGAGACTTGTCGAGCCGGCGATCCCCGCCTGCGCCACTATCAGGCATCCCGCCCCGATCCGCGTGCCGTGACCAATCGCGACAAGGTCGCCTATCTTGCTTCCCCGCCCGATCACCGTATCGTCGAGCGTACCGCGTTCGATTCCGCACCCCGCCCCGATCTCCACATCGTCTTCGAGTATCACTTTGCCGATATGCGGTATCTTGTGATGGACGCCTTTATGCGTCGCGAAGCCGAAGCCGTCCTCGCCGATAATCGCGCCGGCCTGCAGGATTACTCTGCTGCCGATTACCACACCGTCATAGATCACCACGTTGGGATAGATAATACACTCATCTCCTATTTCCGTCCCCACTCCTACGAATACGCCCGGATAAATAACGCACCCCCGACCTATTTTTACATCGTCACTGACCGTCACGAAATCGGCGATATCACATCCCTCTTTGATTTCAGCCGACGGTGCTATCGAGGCCTTTTCACTTACACCTGTTTTTTTGTGTTTGCGATGCCCGTGCAGAAGAACCACTATCTGCATGAACGCATAGTAAGGATCATCGACCACCAGCAGCGAACTGTTGGTATCCATTTCTCTATCCACTATCACCGCGCCTGCCTTTGTGGTCGCCAGATGTTTCGTATACTTGCGGTTCACCAGGAAAGTGATATCGCCTTTACCCGCCCGCTCAAGCGTCGAGGCCGATTGAATTTTAATATCGGCATCGCCGCAGACTCGTCCGCCGACATACTCGGCCAACTCTCTTAGCGTCCTGGCCTGCATAAACTATCCTCAAATTTTAATTCAGCACCTTTTCTTGTCACAATTTCCCACTGACACAGCAAAACCATTATATTCAAAAGTCCCCGTCCGTCAATGAATCCTCCGATTTACTCCCTTAGGCGCTGTTTGGAAAAGTCGCTCCGAAATCGCCTTCAAAAGCCTGCTGTCAGGGTCTTGAAAATTTCTTTGCGTAATTCGTGCGATGGTTTTGTGTAAAAATCGGCGCCGGCGTCCCTGAAAACCGTAACCGCCGGCCCCAGAGGCTTATATACAACCGGATCGCTCGGCCCGAATACCGCGACGGTCTTCACTCCCATCACCGCCGCAAGATGCGTAATACCGCTGTCATTACC
>CAYNKU010000059.1:0-4284 GCA_964397865.1 uncultured Pirellulales bacterium
GCTCTTGTGTTTCACTATATCGACACCGATACGCTCGGCCCAGATAGTCAACTGCTCGACCTCCGCCGCCCGGAACGTATCGCACGCCGCGACAATAACCTTTTTGTTATTCCTGCTGAGAATATAGGCAAGCTTGGCAATGCTGGTAGTTTTACCTGAGCCATTGACACCCGCAACGAGAATAACTGTCGGCCCCGCTTCGCTGAAATGAAGCACTCTGTCCCTCTCCGGCCAGTAATTCTTAATGTCCTCCTTCAAAAAGGGCAGTATTTCATCGGTGGTGGCGATTTTTCTCGATCGATAAGCTTCCCGCAAATCCGATATCAGTTTATCGGTTGTTTCCACACCGATATCGTCACTTATCAGCGTCTCTTCGAGCTTCTCCAGAAGCTCCTCGTCGATATTTCTGCCCAGGGTCAAAACAGCCGAAAGAGATGAGCTGATTTTGTCCCGCGTTTTGCCGAGATGTTCCCTTATATAGCCTGTGGTCTTGCTGAAAATTCCCATAACCGGTTCCTCAAGGAAAAAATCTTACTCAAAAAAACTGATGATACCGTCGTTGCCGGAAATTTCAAGTCTTGATATCACCCAAGTTTGTGAAATGACCCCGCCTCCGGCGTTTTTGCATTTTCCTGCTTTTTCAATAAAGTGGACGAATTTCCTTTGACAAATCGACTCAGAGACGTTAAGTTTTCCCTACCGCTCCAGGCAGAGGAAAGGCTTTAAAGAAATTCTATAACGATTGTCTACCCTGTCTTTACAAAATCTACCAACATAGATTTTTCGAGCGGTGATTCTTTTTTTACTTTGCGAATTCTCAAAGGTGCCTGTTTTGACAGCGAGAGAACTAAACGACATCTTCATCGACATAGTCGACCGCGCCAAAGCGCTCGATCCGGTTAATACCCGCAAATGGTTCGACAAGCTCACAGCCGCCCATTTTAACAGCGGCTCACTTAAAGTCGCCTGTCCCGATGAAGCGACCGTCCAGTTCCTCCGTGACAACTGTAAGGCCTCTTTTACCCACGCCGCCCAGCAGATAACAGGCCATCTCGTAACCGTGGATTTCACACTCACCAAAAACAAACAATCCGATCAAAAGGCCGTCGAAAGCGATGACCAGCCGAAACTCCATCCGGATTATACTTTCGATAATTTCGTTGTCGGGCCCAGTAACCGTCTCGCCCACGCAAGCTGCGTCGCGGTGAGCCAGTCGCCGGGTTACACCTATAACCCGCTTTTTATTTACGGCAACTCGGGCCTCGGGAAAACCCACCTCCTGCGGGCGGTCTGCTATGAATCACGAAGGAAAAACAGCGGCGCCATAATTCAGTTCCTCAGTTGCGAGGATTTCGTAAACAGGTTTATAAGAGCGATCGAGCAGGGCAATCTCGCCGGCTTCCAGAGCCAGTTCAGAACCGTCGACGCATTGATAATCGACGACATCCAGTTCCTGCGCGAACGAGAGCAGTCCCAGGAGGAGTTCTTCCACACATTCAACGCCCTTTACAACAACAGCCGCCAGATCATCCTGAGTGCCGACTGCTCGCCTGCCGAAATCCCCTCCCTCGAAGAACGCCTCATAAGCCGGTTCAACTGGGGCCTGGTAGCCCGCATCGACCCGCCCAGCTACGAGACCCGCATCGCGATCGTGCAGAAAAAAGCCCACCTGCGAGGCCTGGACATATCCTATGAGATCGCCGAATTCATCGCCCGGAAAGTCCAGGCAAATATCCGCGAACTCGAAGGCGCCCTTACAACGCTTTACGCCGTCGCCAACACCACCGGCCGCGATATCACCCTCGAACTGGCGCAAAACGCCCTCGAAGGCCACATCGACTCACCCGCCAGACACATAACAATAACCGATATCACCGAGACCGTCACGGACCATTTCGATGTAAGACTCAGCGACCTGCAAAGCAAAAAACGCCATCAAAGCATCACCGAGCCGCGGCAGATATGTATGTACCTCGCCCGCAGCCTTACCAAACACAGCCTTGAGGAAATTGGAGGCCATCTCGGTGGAAGAGACCATACCACCGTAATGCACGCCTGCACCAAGATCGCTCACGCCAAGGACGCCGACCCCCAGATGAATGCCCTGCTCTCGGAACTCACCAGGCGGATTACCCAGCCGAAAAAATCATAGTTCTTTTATTCCGACCTTCGGCTCCGGTTATTTTTTGCCGGCAGGGTCGTTCTGTGGGTTCTTTTTTCGCCAATAGCCGCCGAAATACGGATAGCTCTCGAAGATCGCGCCGCCGCCCATTATCCGCGGGTCCTTACTCGATTTCAATTCCTCCGTCAAAACAGCCGCGAGCCTCTCTTTCACTTGCGAGTACTCCGCCTGCGAAGCTACGTTAGATAACTGCTCGGGGTCGTTTTTCAGATCGTAAAGTTCTTCCGCCCCGCGCTTGCCGAATCCCAACTCGAAAAGTCTCTCGAATTCGACGCGATGAGCCATCATATAATCTTTTGTCGGCGAATTCATATCCACGTCGCCGTAAGGCGCGGGCGGATCGTTATATTCGTAACCTTCCACGTCACCCGCGGGCCATCGGTCAGGCTCGAAATTTCTTATATAAAGAAAATCCTTTGTCCGCACCGCCCGCATCGGGTAACCCGCGTTATTCTTGCGAACCCGCGCGTGACGTTCCTTGCCGGTAAAGACCTTGCTGCGCTTTTTATCCACCTGTCCCGATTTGCCCGATGTCAGTATATCTAAAAAGCTCTTACCCGTCATAGCTGCGGTCGGTTTCAAACCGGCCGCTTCCAGAAATGTCGGCGCCAGATCCGCTAGGCTGACAAAATCCTCGACTATGCGCCCAGCCTTTGCCGCTCTCGGCCAGCGAACCGCCAGCGGAACGTGCGTACCAAGGTCGTAAAGATTGCTCTTGCACCGCGGGAAAGGCATACCGTTGTCACCCGTTATCACCACAAGTGTATTATCCAGTTCGCCCGCCTCTTCGAGTATCTTCAGCATCTCGCCGACCTGCCTGTCAAAACGCTCGACCTCGAAATAATAATCGCATATATCCACTCGAACCTCTTTACTGTCCGCCAGAGGCGCCGGCACCTCGACATCTTCCAGTTTCATACCGCTTTTTACGCCGCTGCCGTACTCATAAGGACGATGCGGATCGGTACTGCCGAACCAGAAGCAAAACGGTTTCCCTTTAGGTCGACCATTTAAGAATTCCTTAAAATCCTTATAAGATGGGCCCGCGGGATTTCTTTTCCGCCCGCTGTGTTCGTTGCGCCCTGGCCCCCAGCCTTTGCCCGTAAAGCCGACGCAGTAGCCGTTTTCTTCCAGCAGATCCGGGTAAACCTCGAACCTGGCCGGCAAAAAGCCCCACAAATTCGCCCCTTCCTCCAGCCGCCAGTGCCACTGACCGGTCAGGATCGAACTTCTGCTCGGACTGCACGACGGCGCCGTAACAAAAGCATTAATAAACAGCACCCCCTCACGGGCCGTTCTGTCGAAAGTCGGCGTCTTGATTACCTTATCGCCCGCGATCGACGCATGAGGCCACGACCAGTCGTCGGCAATCGCGAAAAAAATATTCGGCCGGCTCTTATTTTTGCCTTTTGTGAAATTCGAAAAGCCGCATCCCGCCGTCGCCGCGACCGCACCGGCGCACAAACCCTTCAAAAAATCACGCCTGCTGTAATCTCTCATACCCATACTATCGGTCTCCTTCGCAACCTGTTATCCGCAATTCGAGAATTCTTCGCGAAACGCCGTCGATCTTTACCTTTTCACTTATCCTCATCGGCCAGACCCAGATGATTTTTTCACTGTCAGCGACGATCAATATCTTCTCCCGCTCACCCGCCGGCAATTTCGCCGCCGTCAGGAACTTACCCACCCTTTTCTCGCCCGCCAACCCAATTGGCCAAAACTTATCTCCCGCCTTGCGGAACCTGACAACCAAAGGCCCCTTTAATTTATCCAGATCGAACCGCTCGATGAATCTGTCTTTCTCCGCCTTGAATTTTTCTATTGTCTTATCACCCGCCCCGATTATCTTTGCCTCTATGATATAATCATTAAAAGCCGTCCTTCCCGGTACCGGTATTTGCTGACTTTCATCTCTAAAGCTCATACGCTCCCGCCCGGCCGTGACCTTTGCGAAGACAAGCTCGCCGCCTTGCCTGCAGACTTTGAATCCTCCCGGCAGTATAATTTCCCCGGTATCGACTCCGGCTAATTCAAATATTATTTTGAAATGCCGCTGCGATAAATCTCCTTCCCCGCCTCCAGTATACGACAAGCTCCGC
>CAYNKU010000059.1:4384-6843 GCA_964397865.1 uncultured Pirellulales bacterium
GAAATGCCGCTGCGATAAATCTCCTTCCCCGCCTCCAGTATACGACAAGCTCCGCCTGATAAGTTCTGCCTTGATCGCGGGGTGTTGCTTCGCGAAAACTTCCGCTTCCATCGATACCGACTCTCCTTCACACTTGGCCAACCGCCCCCAAAGCTCCTCCGCCTCAAGATAGATTCGCCCGTAAAACCCCCGACAGTGTCGCGACAGTTCAAACAGCGAATCCGCCAGCGAACCGTTGCAATCTTTTTGCAGATAAGGCAGCAGGCGATGACGAATAAAATTTCGCCTGTAAATACACTCGTCGTTGGTTCGGTCCCGCCGCCACGAGAGATTTTTTTCCTTCAAATAATTTTCAATTTTCACCCGGCTCACGCCGAGCAAGGGTCTTACAAACTTAATACCGCCGGCAAATTCCTTCTCGGGCCAGATACCCCCCAGCCCCCGAAAGCCCGTTCCCCGCGCAAGCCTTTGCACCATCGTTTCAGCGTTATCGTCCTTATGATGCGCCGTCGCTGTCAATGAGCAGTTCTGCTGCTTTGCGATATCGATAAGGCTTTCGATACGAAGCTCCCTGCCGGCGGTCTCGACCGAAATCTTCCTTTCCCTCGAAAAGGCGATTACATCGATACGCTTAACTACAATCGGCAAATTCAGCTCTTTGGCCTCCTCGACCGCAAATTCCTCGTCGCCGTCACTTTCTGAGCCTCGCAGCTTATGATTCAAATGCGCACAGACAAAATCGTTTTTCAATATCCCCTTTTCTTTCAAAGCCGTCAGCACATAAACCAGCGCCGTCGAATCGGCCCCGCCGCTGAAGGCCAAAAGCACCCTTTCGGCAGAGACAAAAAGCCCTGTTTCATCAATAAAATCTGCTATCTTTTTCTCGAATTCCGTCAACATATCTTCTATAGCCTATTCCAAAACCTTTGCAAAACAATGTTTTTAATACAAATGACACAAATTAATGAGGTTTGGGAACGACTGTTAATAAAAAAAACGGGCCCGACTTTTCCGCCAGGCCCGACAAAACTTACAAAAACATATCCAAAACCCTGTTTTATTACGGTCTCCTATCGCCCCTGGTAAGCTCGGCGATACGCATCTGAATGATTTCCTTATAGTTCTGCGTCAGTCTCTCTTTTTTTAGCGCCATCTTATAAAGTTCCAGCGCCTCATCCCTGCGCCCCAGACGCCGATCGAGTATATACGCCGCCCTCGACCGGGCCGGATAAACCGTCTTCGGATCCCACTGATAAGTCCGTTGGTAATACAGCAGCGCTATCGTCTCATCGCCAAAATGCCTGTGTATCCACGCGGCCCGAAAAGCCGCATCGTCGATCTTGTCACTGGCAGGATATTGCCTTATTAGTTGATTATATTTTTCAAGCGCTCTGCGAAGCAACTCCTCATTCCTGACAACAACAAGAGTGCCGGCTCTTTTTTCGAGCCGCCTGCCCTGCGCATAAAGTTTATCCGCTTCTTCTATCGAATCGGTCGCCTTCAAATCCGCCCCCGCAAGCGTCGCTTCGATAATGTAGTTATACTGTGGTATGGCGTCCAGCTCCTCCAACTCCTTTTGGGCCCACGACTGCTTCAGATTATTGCCGGTTTTATCATAATAATCTATGAGCCTTTCAAGACCCTTGCGATAAGCCTGGCGGTTTGCAACGGTCTGCTCGACAATATCGGTTTCGCCGGCGTTAACCACGCTGATTAATTCGGGGTCCCACGTCTGCTTTTCGGCGGCAGTTATAATCTGGCCTTTGCCTCCGACGCCGCCGCACCCGGCAAGCAGCCCAACCATCGCTATAACCACAATGAAGGCAACTTTCCTTGTCATATTGATCTCCTTTCGGCTATGAATCCGATTGCTCAAGCCAACTCCCAAACCCTAAATCCCGCCGTGAAATATCACCCGAATATTTCGCCGCGATGTCCATTTTATAATCACGCCAAGTAAAATCAATTTCAAATCTGCCGTCAAGCGCAAACATTAAAATATTACCTTCATCGCCGCCCATGATACCTCCGCGACCGTGATGCCGTTTCTAATGCCCCCGGCATACCACCCTGACCGTGACTATTTCAAAAAAGCTCCTCTACAGATAAAACTGTTACCCAAAAAGCACCCCCAACGGGAAAGAGCACTCAAATTCTTATCCAAAAAGAACTTAGAGGCTACATGTCGGCCCAGTCAAAGGGCTCTGCAGGCTGTAAAAGGAAAAAAATTACCTAACTTACGAATAAAAACGTTTTTTTTCGAACACTATTCCCACGAAAATAGTATAATATCCCCAAAGTATCCGTGTGGAGGATGAATCAAAAAAGAAACTTGGTCATTTAGAGGAGAAAACTATGAACTCAAAAACCCTTGTATTGTCAGCACTTATCGTAATGTCTCTGGTACTGACGACAGTAGTTATCACTGGCTGTGATGAAAAAGCCGAGGCCGAAGCGCA
>CAYNKU010000059.1:6943-9651 GCA_964397865.1 uncultured Pirellulales bacterium
ATGCTGCGAAGCCAAAAAAGCCGAAGGCACCTGCCCAAAGCAGGCTTGCGAAGACCCCTGTCCCGTTGATTGTGATAAGGTCTGTTGCGAGGCCAAAAAGGCCGCAGGCACCTGTCCGAAGCAGGCCTGCAAAGATGCTTGCTGCCCTAAGGAATGTCCGAAAACAGCCTGCGATGCTGCAAAAACCTGCGAAACCAAATGTCCCAAGACATGCAACTCAGCAAAATAACTTAAAGTAAAAAACTTTTTAAAAACAAAAGCGGAGAGCCAAAAAACTCTCCGCTTTTTTCGTTTCATATTTTGACGCGATGCTGCTATTTCTCAGGCGCCATCGCCGGCCCGTAAGTCACACCCATCAACCCGAGTCGCCTGTAATGAAGTTTTACCCTTTTGTAAAACTCGTCGAAGTCCTTATCCACCGACGCCGACCAGAGATTTTCCGCCAGCCCTAATATCCGCGGAAAGACCTTCGCGTCGATGGTATCCTGCTCAGCGTGCTCACCCCACATATTAACCTGGCCGCCGAGAATGTGCTTTGCCTCATCAGCGCTAAGCTCAGCGGGGATCATCTCAAAAGTATACGCCTCTTTAAGGTCATTGCTTCGATTACGTATCCAGTCAGGCATATCGGGGTCCTGACCGGGATACACCGGATAGTCGATATAAAGATGGCTCGTCGGCGACATTATAACATCGTGCCCGGCCTTCGCCGCCACGATACCGCCCTTTATCCCCTGCCACGACTGAACCGTCGCCGCCGGCGCAAGTCCACCCTGAAGGATTTCATCCCAGCCTATCAGCCGCTTATTGTTCCGGGTAAGAACCTTCTCGATCCGCTTGATAAAGTAGCTCTGCAGTTCCCGCTCGTCCTTCAGACCCAGTGCCTTGATACGCGCCTGGCATTTCGGACATTTTTTCCAGCGGTCCTTTCGGCATTCATCGCCGCCTATATGAATATAAGAACCCGGGAACATCTGAGCGACTTCGGTTAGAACGTTTTCAAGAAACTCGAACGTCTCGTCATTGCCCGCACAAAATACATCCTTATGAACGCCCCATGTCGTAGCAACCTTGAAAGGTCCGCCGCTGCACGAAAGCCACGGATACGCCGCCAAAGCCGCCGTCGCGTGCCCCGGCATCTCGATCTCCGGAACTATCGTCACGTATCGGCTCGCCGCGTATGTAACAATATCGTTTATATCTTCCTGGCTGTAATAGCCGCCGTAACGATCCGCGCCCTCACCACGCCAAGCGCTTACCTGCGTTAATTTCGGATAGCGCTTGATCTCCACCCGCCAGCCCTGGTCGTCGGTAAGATGCAAATGAAGCCGATTGAGTTTATGATACGCCAGCAGGTCGATATACCGCTTGATAAAATCCTTGGTCAAAAAGTTTCGGGCGACATCCAACAGTAGTCCGCGCCACTTATACTCCGGCACATCCCTGATCTTCACACAAGGTACCGCCCAATCCATCCGGCTGACTTTTTTATCGCTCTCGATTTGAGACGGGAATAATTGCAAAAGCGTCTGCACCCCGTAAAACATCCCCGCGGCATTTGGAGCGCTTATCTTTACATTACGCTCGGTAACGGTTATCTCATACCCTTCTTCGCCGAGACTCTCATCGGCACCGACCCTATTCAAAACTATCGCTCCGCGAGGACTGGTATCGCCGCTTTCACGCAAAGGCCGAACAAACATCCCCGTCGCCGGCCTGAGCCTGTCGCAAAGATACTCCGCTATTACGCCGATATCGTCCTGCCTCTTCTCCCATGTAACCGAACTGTAAGTTCGCAGCTTGAAAACCCCCGGTTTGACTTCTATACTATCCGGCCTCGGGATAATATTGATTTTCTCGGCCCCGTCGCCGGCGGTCAACTCACTCATACATATCCTCATCACCTCCGCTACACCTCTGGCGTTATCATCGAGCCCCGAACGATCCTTTCGGCCAAGAAAGATAGTCACTAACTGCTCCGGCGTCACCTCCCACGCCGAAAAGAGCATACCAAGCATCGTATCGCTGGCGTCCAGGTCCGCGAACCTCATCAAAGCGATCGCCGGCTCAAGCTCATTCGACGTACAGGCAAGGGTGCGATAGCCTTTCAATTGAAAATCCCTTATCGATCGATAAGTCTCCCTTACGCCGTAATGCCAGTCACAGATAATGATATCTCTCGCAAGCCTATCCATAGCCACGTGAGTTCCCGTCTTGCTTGCCTCGATACCGTCGTAGCCCATCAATTCCGCGTCCAGTAGCCGATCGCCCCACATCAGCATCTCAACGTTCTTGTCCGCGGTAAGGTGCTTATAATATTCCATCACAGCCCTGGTAAATAATTCACCGACATCCTTACCCCCGCATCGGGGACACTTCTCGTCGCCCATAAGAAATATCCTGTCCATCCCGACATGAAAAGCGTCCGCGTCAAAAGCGTCTATCAGCTCATCGATCAGCGCAAAGACGATCTTATTAACCTCCGGATGCGATGGACACCACTCCCTGCAGTAAATGCCCGCGTTCTCACGGTGAATATGGGGCGTCTCATCGAACTGCGGGTACTTCTTCAACAATGGATACGTAACCGCTTCCTTCGATTGATGACCGATACAGTTAAAAAGCGGAATCAGTCTTATCTGGTGTTTCCTGCAAAGCTCGGTAAGCTCCCGCGCCTGTTTTTTATTAAGACCTTTGCCCGCAAGCTC
>CAYNKU010000059.1:9751-10853 GCA_964397865.1 uncultured Pirellulales bacterium
GTTACTAAAACAACACCTGTTTTAATTCCGGCACTTCTCATATCGAACTCCTGTAAAACTGAACTTGAAAAACTATTCTGCTAAAAGCCGTTTCAAAACTGCTTTTGGAGTTTAGGTTCTAACCCAATTTCCCCCCCGCGTCAATCAAAAACACCCCCCAATTGCCTTTTCATCGCGTCAAGTGATCCTTAGCCCATATCGAAAGCCCCGAGCCTGCTATGAGTATCAGCCCGAAAAACCACTGCCACGCGTTCAAGGACTCCCCGAACACCACGCTCGAAATCGCCAGTATCGTAAAAGGTGTAGACAATAATACGATCATCGGTATAGTCGCGCCGATCCGTTTCATCGCGCTGTAGTAGAGAACATGAGCCAGACCTATGCTGGTTATCCCGGAAATAATGACACACGCCCAGGGCCAGACCGCCATTTCAAAACACTCCCCGGGCCTGCCGAATACCGCCCCCAGAACGCAAAGCCCCGCGATCGTATACAAACTCGTAACACAAAAACTAATTCGCGAATCTATATCATTTAAGAATATCTTGACGCCGATTATATATACAGCCCACATAAAAGACGCCGCCAGTATCAGTACTATCCCCGTCATCGTTGCCGCTGCCGTGAAATCCTCTTTGCTCAAAAGTACCCCCGTAATACCTGTCAACGAAAGCACCGCGCCGGTCCAGAAACGCTTGCTCCTGACAAGACCCCTTTCGTCAGCGAAAAATATCAGCGAAAAGCCCGCTATCCAGAGAACCGAAGACTTCGAGAGAAGATTCAAAAACGCCGGCCCGGAGTAGTAAAACGCCCTCGCCCAGAAACTCTGCATCGCTATATTCGCCGCCGCCGGAAAAAGCGCCCTTCGCCATACCGACTTGTCCAGCTTTTTGGTTCTTATCGAAATAAGCAGAACAGGCAGCCAGAACAGACCCGCGACAATATACCGCAGCATATTCTGCGTCCAACTGTCGATATGCCCGGCGAGGAACTTTATGAAAATCGGCCCCGTCGACAAAAACAACACCATCCCCATACAAGCCGCCACTGCTCCACCGTCAAAACGTTTATTATTACGAGTTTCCATTTACCATCCTGCTGA
>CAYNKU010000060.1:0-10836 GCA_964397865.1 uncultured Pirellulales bacterium
GCATGACCAGGCTTATCGGCTCACCTTCGGCCTCGGCCTCGATGAGCATCATAGGTCTTTTTTCGATCTTGTTTCTGCCGAGATACGCGACCTGGCTCTTTCCCTTGAAATCCACGAGCAGTACTTCGTTGCCGGTCTTGAGGTCGGCGAGGTATTTTGTCTTACCGCCCGGCGTGAGTGTGTAGGCGTGCACGGCGCCGGCGTTTACCCTGAAGGGCCGCGACGCGACGTACGGATTGTCGATCGATTCGGAATGGACGAGAAAAAAGCCCGAGGCGGTATTGCCGACGAGCATACCTTCGCCGAGTTTCATCTGCGTACAGGTATCGATGCAGGCCCGGTCGCCCATGCCGAGCTGCTTTACGCTCGTTACGGCAGCGGTTACCAGTGAGACCTTTTCGCTTATACCGTGGATCGTGTCGGCGGTCTTTTTGATTTCGTTGTGGTCGGTATTATTGAGCACAACGCCGTCGACACCTTTTTCGAGTATCTCGACCATAAGTTTGGCCTGATCGTTATTGTCGACCTGAACCATGATATTGGTTTTTCGCGAAGCCAGCAGGTTCTCGATCGGGATTATCGTCCAGTCGAGCATCCGCAGGACGACGATCTTGTTTTTGTCCACGGCGGCGGCTTTATCTTCGTCGGCCTTATTGGCGATATCGACAAATTCGACGTCGACGCCCGGCTTGATGTCGCCGGCTTTTTCGACGGTTTTTATCCTGCCCAATTCGCGGACCTTGCCGCTGTCGCCGTCGGGCAGTACAACCGCTTCGGCCCCGCTCTCGAGCGCCGAAATTACGACTTCCTTATTATAAGGGACCGCATTTACCCACAATTTTTTCATTCTAAAAATTCCTGAAATTTTGTTTACTAATTCAGCTTTGCAATATTTCGACGGCCTGGTCTGCCGTAGCGTTCCTATGCACCATTTTGCTAAGCGCCTTGACCATTTTGTCAGGCGTTTTGTGCTGGAAGGCGTTTCGCCCGATAGAGATACCCGCCGCCCCGGCCGCCAGCGCCGCGGCGACCATATCGAAAATATCCTTGTCGCTGTCCATCTTTTCACCGCCGGCGATAACCACCGGCGCCGGACAGCCTTCGACCACTTCGGAGAAACTTTCTACACTGCCGGTGTAGACCACCTTGATTATATCGGCTCCGAGTTCGGCTCCGACCCTCGCGGCGAGTTTGACATTTTTCGCGTCGTACTGGTTCTCAATTTTCCGTCCGCGGGTATACATCATCGCCACCAGCGGTATCTGCCATTTGGCACACTGCCGGCTGACCTGGCCGAGTTGGCGAAGCATTTCCTTATCGGTATCGGCGCCGAGATTTATATGGATCGAGACCGCATCGGCGCCCAGCGTGATAGCCTCTTCGACGTCGCAGATGAGTTCCTTTGCGTTCGGATCGGGGCTTAAGGCGGTTGAGCCGGATAAATGTACGATCAGGCCGACATCCTTACCCCGGCCCCGGTGGCCCGCCCCGACGATACCTTTGTGCATTAAAATCGCGTTCGCGCCGCCTGAAACGATCTTACTGACGGTTTTTCGCATGTCCTCAAGGCCGGCGATCGGTCCCACGGTCACGCCGTGATCCATTGGAACAATAACCGTTTTGCCTGAATTCCGGTCGATTATTCTTTCAAGTCTTATCTGTTTTCCGATCATTTTTTCGGTTCCTGTTATTATTTTACCCTTTTAATCTATACGAATCATTCCAGAACGCAAGCAAAAAGAATCACCTATCCCGAGCCGGGCCGCCTTTACAAAATCATTCACCGGCGAAACAACAGCTTTATCAGCTCATCGAACTGCGAGAAGTCGGCCGCGACAAAATGCGCCCCGGCTTTTATCAGACGCGAGCGTTTTACGGTACTTAGCCCGTGTCTTCGCACCTCGTCACTTGCCAGGCCCAGCGCGATCCCGTCTCTCCTGCGGCACTGCCTGATCTCGACAGGCCCGTCGCCGCAGATAAGAAGTTCCGGTCCGGAAAGATTGTTTTCGTTTATAATTTTTTCGACGACCATTTTCTTGGAAAATTTCGTGATATCACCGACAGCGCCGTATATACCGCCGTCGAAGAGTTCGGCGTATCCGAGCACTTTCGCTTCGGCGGCGACGTCGTCGTGGTCGGTACCGCTGGCGAGATAGAGTCTGACGCCTTTTTGCTTTAAGGCCTTTACGAAATCGACCGCACCTTTGATGGTGTAGTCGGCTATATCCATTCGGCGGCTCTGGAATTTGGCGATCCTCTTTTTTACCATTTCCATCAACGCGTCATTATAGATTTTCTTGTAGCCGAATTCGTCGAGTACCTCCTCGGCCGGCACTACGCTGAATTGCTTTACCATTTCGACAAGTGCCCGCATCTGGATTATCGTCTGGACGCCGGTCGATTTGTCGATGTAATCGGCGACGCGTTTGTAGACGTTATGATAGAGCGTCTCATCGGCGCAGAGATACTCATCGCCCAGGATCGCCTTGACCATCATCGGCAGCATGATATCTTCCCAGCCCTGCCTGAAAGTGCTTATCGTGCCGTCGTGGTCGAACAGCGCATGCTTTATCCTGCCCAGCGGCATCGCTTCGATATCACAGCATAATTCGATCTCGGTACCTTCGAGATACCTGGCGCCTCTTGTATCTTCGGCGAGTTCCGGCTGGTATATATAATCGGCGTCGGCGGCGACTTCGAGGATATCTTCGGGCGAAGCGACGCCGGTCTGGAAGAGCTTTTGAACCGTAACGGCTGCGGCGAAATTCGCGAACCGGGCGGCCTCGACAGGCTCGGTACCGGCGGCAAGGCAAAGGGCAAGCGCGCTTATCGTGGTATCGCCCGCTCCGACGGTATCGAGTTTTGTCAGCAGTTGAATTCCCGGCGTTTCGTGAACGCCGCGGGAATCGACCGTAATTATACCTCTTGCGCCGCGAGTAATAAAAATGGGTTTTTTCGACCGCTTGTATAAATTAAGACCATAGCGTTTTATATCGCCGAGTGAAATGACGTCGTCAGGTTTTGCCTGCACACCGTTTAGCCTTGCGGCCTCGATATCGTTTGCCTTGCGGCAGATGTTCTCGAACTTATCGCCGTAGTGCCTTGAATCGAACAGTACCACACGGTCGTTAAATTCCTTAAACAACTGGTTCGCTTTGATTATGAATTCCTCGTTGGTAATACTGCCGGGCACCTGCTGATTGAATATCACCACGTCGGATGTCTCAAGGGCCTTTCGCAGGCTCGATAAAAGCGCGTCGTCGGTTTCTTTCGACCGCCTGTTAAAAAAACCGAAATCGATTCGCGGCTCCTCGCGATCATGCAGATAACGCTTGGCGAAGGTGACTGTATCGTAATTTTCTTTCTGAACCACCATAGAGCCGGTATCGACATTCAGCGATTTTAGTTGTGCCAGAAGTTCGTTGCCGAAGATATCGTCTCCGATAACGCCGATGGCGGTAATCGACGCCGGCCGCAGCGCCGCCATATTCGCGACTATATTCGATGCGCCGCCGAGTGTATAGCTCTGTCTCCTGACGGCCTGGGCGGGCAGGCCGGTCTCGACGGAAATTTCCGAACCGGCGGGCTCGAGTATCCAGTACGCGTCGAGACAGAAATCGCCGTAGACCGCCGCCTTGACGGTTTTAATATTCTTTAATATCTCTTTGACTCTTTGAACTTCCATAATAATAAATCCCGGATAAGTCCTGCGAAAGGTTACATCGTCATATTATCGCAGAAACTTTGCTCGACGAGGTCGCAAATTATGTGATAAGCCAGTTGGTGGATTTCCTGGGCGCTGCTGGTATATTCGGTATTCGCGCAGAAGCACAGGTCAGCCATTTTTTCGAGCGGGCTTTCACTGCGGCCGGTAAAAGCGATGACGCGGGCGTCTTTTTGTTTTGCCAGTTTCGCCGCGGCAAGGATATTGGCCGATGTGCCGCTGGTTGAAAACGCCCATAAGATATCCCCTTTATTCACAAGAGCCTCTACCTGGCGGGTGAAAATATCCTCGAAGCTGTAGTCGTTCGCGATGGAGGTAATTATCGAGGTGTCGGTGGATAGTGCCACTGTCGGCAATGCCTTACGCTCTCTGCGGAATCTGCCTGTCAGTTCGCCGGCGATGTGCTGACAGTCCGCGGCCGAGCCGCCGTTGCCGCAGAGGTACAAACAGCCGCCGTTTTTCAGCGACTCGGTGATCATTCCCGCGGCCCGGGCAATCGTATCGATGCCGGTTTTTTCAAGCTGTGCAACCAGTTTTTTATGTTCTTCGATAATGTCTGAAATCTTCTCTTTCATATCCGTAATCTCCGGCATTACATTTTTTCGATTATTTTTTTATACAAGAGCACGATAGTCTGTTTTTGATCGCCTTGGATATAACAGCCTTCGCCGCCGAAGGCCTGCGGAATTCTCGTTACAACGCTTTTCTGATCCCTGAAGTAATAGCCGCAGGTCGATTCGTCCCGCATCTGTTCGGGCCTGAAGGGCCTTAAATCGAAATCCGCCGTTAAGATTTCGCGTGGCGGTTTGTTTACATTCGCCGCCATCGAGACGGCTTTCAGCAGAACCTCCGGGCCGGTAACGGCACTGCCAACGTTTAAGATAACACCGCCCGCCGTTAATTTCGATATCTCATTTGTGTATATTAGAAAATCTCTGCCGGAGCATCCGCCCTTTGCCCGGCCGTCGAAAGAAGCGTGCTGATCGATAACATCGGTGCCTATCCCGGCGTGAATGGTAAAGGGTATTTTTTTCTCGTAACAGGTCGCGATAACACTGATATCCGGGTGCAGGAAATTCATCCGGCAGGGCGGTTTATTATCTGCAAGCAGTTCGTTGACTTCACCGCGAAAATCCTCGTCGCAGATTACCCTGCCCAGCGATTCTCCGAATCCGAGTTTATATTTATCGCCAAGTGAAACCGCGGCATTGATATAGCTGAACTCATAAGCCATACCGAAATCGCCTTTTTCGAGGGCCCGCGGGACGTCTTCACTGGTTTCGCCGGCCATCGCGAGCTCGAAATCATGAATAGCGGTCGCGCTATTACCGGCAACAAGCGTAACCACCCCGCGATCTATAAGATCACAGAGCACCGGGCCAAGGCCGTTTTTTATCAGATGCGCACCTGTGAAAAATACCACCGGCTTATTTTTTTTTCGGCTCCGGACGATTTTTCCCGCAACCAGTTCGATCTGCTCGAAGGTTTCAGCGGGCAGATCGGCGGGCGCAGCTTTTATATCCCCGGGCTCGATCATATCTTCGAGTTTGACCTTGTTAGTCCGCTCTTTAAACGGATAGGTCTTTATACCCGCCGGGTCAAAAATTTCATATCTTCCTTCGTATCGCATTTTTTTTCTCAGATTTTTTCGAGCAATTTATCCATCCTGCTGATGCTCTGCACCATCGCGCGGACGCTGTGATAGTTTATCTTCCACGAATGGCTCATATGTGTCCAGATCGGTCCGCCCTGGCGCGTTAGAAGCGGCCGCCATTCACCAACTTCGTGATCGATCACCTTATCGAAAACAAAGCGATGAATATTTTCGTATGCGGGCCAGTATTTTTCCATACCGAACAGCAGACAGCCGTCGAGCATACCGATGAGCATCTCCGCCTGCTGCCAGAATTCCTTTTCCATATCGCAGGCTCCGCCCTCGTGCGGGCCTTCGACATAAACGCCGCCGAATTCATTATCGATACCGTTGTCTACCGCGTGTTCGAGCGGCGTTTTGAGGTAATCGGTATATTCAGCCGGTTCGATACCAAGAACATCCAGCGCGTGATTTAGCAGCCAGGCGAATTCGACGTTATGACCGAAAGAGGTGTTGTCCTCGGCGTTTGCCTTTTGAACACCGTCCGGGAAACGGTCCCAGCCCCAGACGATATCGAATTTTATCTGCGGTGCGATCCGCCAGTCGGCGGTGAACTGGGGAATACCGGTTTTATATTTCTCGTGCATCATTCTTTTGGTCAGGATATCGATATCTTCGAGCAGTTTTCGCCGGTGCAGGGAACTGCCCGAGGCTTCATAGAGCGTGGTAAACGCCTCCATAAGGTGCATGTGGGCGTCGAGAGTTTTTCTGTCGCCGCCCGCTGCGCCGGGCCCGCAAAGCTCCCAGTTATTCTCGAACATCTCGAAATAGCCCCCATACATCGTATCGACGGCGTATTTCTGCAGCAGGTCGAAAACCCTGCCGGCGTATTCGAGACCGATCGCGTCACCGGTGGCCAACGTATATTCGCTCAGACTGTATATGGCGAAGCTGTGGCCGTAGAGGATTTTTTTATCTATGGTGATATTACCTTGGCGGTCGGCGGTCCAGAAGAAGCCGCCGTTTTCTTTGTCCCACATTTTATCGATCAGAAATCCTGCTCCGTGACGCGCGAATTCGGCGCATCGGCCGCCGCCGTAGCCGGCCCTGTGAGCCGAGGCCATTGTATAAACGCACCTTGTCTGTGCGATGAGTGATTTTTCATCTTCGCCGGTATCATTGCCGTTCTTGTCGAAGTGGGTGATAAAGCCGCCGTTTTTCTCATCCCTGCATCGATCAAGCCAGAAGGGCAGTAGTTCGTTTTAGAGATGATTAAGCGCTTCCTGCCGACAGGTTGCGACTCGATCTCTGTTCATATTCGATCAACCCCTAAAAACTAACGCGTAAACTTTTGAAACTCTTCTTTGAGTTCCATCGTATATCTGCCGGGTTTACCGTTGCCGATGATATTGCCGTCGAATTTCACCACCGGCACAATATCCCGCGTCGTTACCGCGATGAAAAGTTCGTCCGCTCCGAGCGCCTCGTCAGGCGTCATTGCTTTTTCAACGAGTTCCAACCCAATATTCTTACCCGCGCTTATAGCGAACATCTTCGTAATAGAAGGCAGAACATTGCTTCCGGGCGGTGAGACCTGCAAAGTCTTTCCGAATACAGCGAAAAAAGCCGACCCCGCCCCCTCGGTTATAAAGCCGGCGTCGTTTACGAGAATGGCTTCTTCGCAGCCTTTTTTAGCGGCGTCACGCATCGCGAGAATATTCGGCAGAAGGTTCAGCGATTTTATATCGCATCTTTTCCACCTAAGGTCCGGATAAGTCGACACCGCGATCCCGTCGGCATTTGACTGACTGCGAGCGGGCAGTTCGGTTACTGTCATAAAGAAACTGGGCTTCAAGTTTGGCCCGCCCTTATGATTTCTCGGCTCCCGGCCGCGGGTGATATGAAAATATATCATAGCATCGGTGATGCCGGCTTTTTCGAAGAGGCTGGTAACCTTGTTTCGGATCTCATCGATATCGACGCCGATTATCTCTATCGCCGCTAAGCTATTGGCGAATCGCTTGAGGTGCTCCTCGAGCGCGAAAATTTTGCCGTTATAGCTGCGGATAACCTCATAAACCCCGTCGCCGAAATACGTGCCGCGGTCCAAATAGGCCGGCTCAAGCTCTTCTACCGGCAGAATTCGCTCGTCTATCATCGCTAATTGCATAAAACATCTCCGCAAAACTTCGCATATTCAATAAAAAGCCACATTATAAGGCCGATACACCAAAATATGCAATAATTTGCTTTACAAAAACCGCTAAAGCGGTAAAATCCCGGTTTTGGTTGTGGTTTTCAGTAAGTTAAACGTTAGGAGTTTGTGGAATGTACGCGGTAATAGAGCAGGGCTCGAAGCAGTATAAGGTCGCCGAGGGTGACTGTATTAATATAGAATTGACCGAGGTTTCGCCGGATGCCGAGACTATCGAACTCGACAAGGTGCTGTTCGTCAGTGACGGCGAAAAGGTACATATCGGCACTCCCTATCTTGAGGGTGCGAAGGTGATCGCGTCATTTCGGACAACCGCCGAATCCGCCGTGGTCAAGGGCAAAAAGCTCTATCCAATGCACTTTCGCAAACGCAAGAACAGCAAAAGACGCATCGGCCATCGCCAGAAGTACCTCGAAGTCACCGTAGATAAGATAGAGGTTTGATCTTTTCCGCCGCCGCCCCGGCTATTTCTCAGGGCTGTTTCTGATAATTTGTTATGTTTTCTTCGGCCCAGTCGCGCCACGCGGCGGGGCCTTTTTCTATAAAATACTCGAATGATTTGTCATCGACGAGCTTGCCGAGAAGCGCCTTTCGATGATTGCTATCGGCGATATTCAGGATAATCTGCTTTCGAAGCACCTGGAGTTCGGCCAGAAACTGACCGTGTTGCTCGGTGAAAATCCGCTCTAATTTTTTCCGCAGATGGCCCGCGTAGGCGGGATAACTGCCCTCGGTCGCGACAGCTATCTGCAGATCGCCGCGTTTGACCACCGCCGGCACGAAAAAATCGCAAAGCCCCGGCTGATCGACAACGTTGCAAAGGATCTCAAGCTCCTGGCAGTCGTGATAGATTTTTTTATTCAGTTCGTGATCGTTGGTGGCCGCGATCACCAGTGACGCCGAAGCGATATAATCTTTCGAATATTTCGAACGTACAAGTTCGGCGTCACTGCCCTGACAAAAGGCCGTCAGCACATCGTCGATAGTTTCAGCCACGACAACGAGCCTCGCACCGGCCTCGAGCAGCGAGCGGGCCTTTCGCACAGCGACCGAACCGCCGCCGATTACGACCGCACGCCGACCGCTGAGTTCGAGAAATATTGGATACTTGGACATCAACCATAATTATAACACCCGCCGGGCGGTAAAGCGAATTAATTTACACAAACTGACCGAATGGTCAGTTTGAGCGTATATCGTGATGCGTATATCGTATTGCGTCAGTTGTGGCCGACTGCGTCGGCGGGGTGATTTTTCGTCTTTTTGGTTCGCAAAACAGCGATTATATTGTAAACTCGGTACAGGCGGAAAAACCGATAAATTTCCCAGGGGAAAAAATGCTATGAGCGAGATAATAAAATTAAGGGTACCGCTGACCGAGGCGTCTGTAAAGTCTTTGCGTGTAGGCGATAAAGTCGTCCTGAGCGGTATAGTCTATTCGGCCCGCGATATGGCCCACAAAAGATTGTGCGAAGCGATCGAGTCGGGTCAGGAACTGCCCTTTGATCCGGCCGGCGCGGTGATATATTTCCTGGGCCCCACCCCGGCGGCGCCCGGGCGGGTCATAGGCTCAGCCGGCCCGACAACATCGTCGAGAATGGACGCCTTCAGCCCAATACTCATCGCCCGCGGTCTGAAAGCGATGATCGGAAAGGGCTGCCGCGGCGATGAAGTTCGAGAGGCCCTGAAAAAATATACAGCCGTCCACTTCGCCGCTCTCGGCGGAGCCGGGGCGCTATTGAGCAAACATATTGTCTCGGCGGAAGTAATCGCCTATGAAGACCTCGGCACCGAGGCTGTCCGCAAGCTCGAAGTAGTCGATTTTCCGGCGGTCGTGGCGTATGATTCCTTCGGCGGTGATGTCTATAAGCGTGACAATTTTCCTGAGAAAGGCAGATAAGTGAAAGCGGCGTTAACAGGTTTAATGCAGTCCGGCAAGAGTACTCTGTTATCGACGATCAGCGGCAAGGCCCTGCCGCACTCCGGCGCGGTCAATATCGAAGAGGCCATCGTTAGTGTCCCCGACAAAAGGCTGGATTTTCTCACCGAGCTTTACAAACCCAAAAAGACAACCGCGGCTGCAATCGATTGCCTCGATGTACCCGGCTTTAATTTCACCGACGAACACGGCAGGGCGGGCGCAAAAAGACTAATCAACAAGATTCGTACCGTGGATCTGCTCGTTTTCGTCCTGCGGGGCTTTGACGACCCGGCGGTTCCCGCCTATCGAAATCGCGTCGATCCCGCCAAAGACCTCGAAGAACTCAAGACCGAACTTCTGCTCGCCGACCTGGAGCTTGTCGAGACCCGGATCGAAAAACTCGAAAAACAGGTTCACAAGCCCACCCCGACCCAGGCCCACGATAAGGCAGAACTCGCCCTCCAACAGAAACTGCGGCAGACCATCGAGGCCGAAAAGCCTATCAGCTCGGCCGTTGAGACCGACGCCGAACTTGCCCTGATAAAATCGCTCGGTTTTGTAACGCTCAAACCCGTGGTGGTCGCTGTAAACCTCGGCGAAGATAAGCTCGACAGCGAATTCGATTTTTCAGCCGTCATAGACAAAGATGTGCCGGTTATTTCTATCTGCGCGAAGCTCGAATACGAGCTCTCCCGGCTCGATAGCCAAAGCAGGGCGGATTTCATGGCGGATATGGGTATTGTAGAATCGGCCGTCAGCAAGTTCGTGAACAGTTGTTATTCGGCCCTGGGGCTTATCAGCTTTTTAACGACCACCTCCGACGAGATACGTGCCTGGCCCATAAAGCAGGGTACAATCGCCCACGACGCGGCCGGCAAGATACATACCGATATCAAACGCGGATTTATCAGGGCTGAAACGTTCGCTTTCGACGACCTAAAAGAATACGGCGACGAAAAGGCCCTCAAGGCCGCCGGCAAAATCCGCCTCGAAGGCAAAGATTACGTTGTCGCCGACGGCGATGTGATAAAATTCAGATTCAATGTATAGAGCAGAAGACAGAAGAGAAGAGCACAAGGCATAAGAGCAGAAGACAGAAGAAAAAAAAGACGCGGATTTACACAGGAATTTTCGGACACGGATTAACACCGATTAACACAGTTTTTTATTTTATTTCTCTGTGTTCTCTCCTATGGAGCCTATAGGGCTGAGGCTAGAACCTATCCCAAAACCTGTTTAAAACCGCGTTTTTAACACTGATAACGCAAATTTAAGAGGTTTTGGGATGACTTGTAAAAACTTTGTGGAGATACTTTAAGTGAAAGCTGTTGTATTGACCGGTATCCGGCGGTTGGAATTAAAAGAACTGCCGAAACCACAAA
>CAYNKU010000061.1:0-9141 GCA_964397865.1 uncultured Pirellulales bacterium
CCTCTGCGCTCTCTGCGTCCTCTGCGGCTAAATAATTTTTTACCTCCTCTGCGGCTATAGTCCCTTGAGGTATTGTTCGTATTCTTCGGCGTTCATTAATTTTTCGCCGGCTTTATCATCCGTGATTTTAATCTTACAGATCCAGCCGGTGTTATAACAATCCTCGTTTATCAGTTCGGGATTTGTTTCGAGCTTCGAATTAATTTCCGCCACCGTCCCTTTGACGGGCGAATAAACATCACTTGCCGCCTTGGAGCTTTCCACTACCGCGATCTCACCGCGGACTTCGAAATCACCGCCCACCGTCGGCAGTTCCACAAAGGTGATTTCGCCGAGCATTTCCTGGGCGTGATCGGTAATACCGATAGTGGCAATATCAGCTTCTATTCTGGCCCACTCGTGATCGGCCGTATACAACAAACCCTGTTCGATCATAATTGGCTCCGTTTCAAAATTTCGCAAATCGACTCAATACCACCCCCGTTATATCCGCCTTTAAGACATCGCCTTTTTGAGCTTTTTGTTTTCTGCCCTGCTGAATCTGGCGGTCGTTTCTTGCGAGGTAATAGATTCCGATGCTGTCATTTTCCTTTACCGCATCCTTGCCGACATAAGCCAGCGCGATCTGCTTTTTACCCGTATTGGCACAACTGAGCACCGGCCCTAAATAATCCCCCGTATCGTTGAGTACACTGTCATTTTGCCGGACAGGACGCACACCCCTTTCGCCAGATACTTCGAGCCTGACGACAATATTATTATAATCCCTGGCCCTTTGCTGCACAGCGTTTTTGCCGATAAAAAATTTCTTATCGAGCTTCACCGCCCAGCCGTAGCCGGCCTCGAAGGGTGATATCTCATACTCACCCGCCAGTTCATGTCCATATAACGGCAACCCCGCTTCAACCCTCAAACTGTCGCGCGCCCCGAGTCCGCAGGGCACCGCGTCAAAATCTGCCGCGTTTTGTAACAAAAGCTCCCACAATTCGCCCGCTTTTTGCGGATGGATAAATAGTTCGAACCCGACTTTCGCGCCCGTATAACCGGTTCTACTGATTACACAGTCAATTCCGCCGACATCCGCCTCGATAAACGCGAAAGGCTTTAACTGCCCGATTGCCTGCCGGATGGTTTCGTCATTGATGACCGAAAAAATAAGTTCCTGCGACGCAGGCCCCTGAACCGCGATATCGACCCTGCAGTCATCGCCGGTTGATGTATCTCTCATATCCCGGATCATGTGGTTGTATTTGAAGTTTGCAGCAGGATTGGCGGGATCGATTACCGCTTGGCCGGTTTGCAAGGCCGAAAAATAAGCCTTGATCTTCGGCTCATTGACCGCATTGACGACTACCATGAACTTTTCCCGCCCGCGGCGATAAACGATAATATCGTCGAGCACATTACCGGCGGCATCGAGGATGTAGGCATACCTGGCGCGACCGACCTGGAGATCGTTAATAAAATTGGTGGTAACGATTTCCAGAAGGCCCGCGGCATCGACGCCGGTGATTTCAAGAACGCCCATATGTGTGCAATCGAAGATCCCGGCCCCGGTGCGCACCGCCTGGTGCTCAGCGGTGATCGAACTGTACCACAGGGGCATCAGGAAACCAGCAAAATCCGCCAGTCGGGACTTGCCGACCAGCCGGAGGTGATGATCGTACAGAACACTGCCGCGGGGCGTTTTTTCAGGCTGCTCGAAGATAAACGCGTTGGAAAGCCTCCTTGTTTCCATCAGCTTCCTTGCTCAACAAACGGAAAATGTTAAAGGTAAGCAAAATTGTGTCAAAGTCAAGACCGATTTGCCCAAAAATCGAAGATTATATTTACGGATGAGCAAAACCTGTTTTTATTTTCTAAGCCTTGCGGTATTTCGCGTCGACCTCGTCGGTCTTGCGATGAAAGTTCATCCGCCTTGGCTCGGTCGAAGGCTCGGTTGTGAGCCATTCGTCCACGATCTCTTTGGCGTGCATCTCGCCTGTAAGACGGATACCGAGGACAATGACGTTGGCGTTATTGGCAAGCCGTGAAATCCTGGCGGAAAACGTATCCACACACAAAGCCGCCCGCACACCCGGCACCTTATTGGCGATAATTGTTACGCCGGTACCTGTAGTGCAAAAGAGCAGTCCCTTTTCGCAATCGCCCGCCGCGACTTTTTCAGCGACCTCGAGCGCGGAATCGACGTAATCGGCCTCTTTGCCCGCCAAAGCCCCGCAAAGCTCGGTCTCGATACCTTTATCTTTCAGATAAGCGACAATAACATCACTCAAGTGACAAACGCTGTCAGCACCTAAAGCCATTTTCATAATCGATATCCTTTCAACTGTTTTTAATTGAGGATTTAGTTTATATTTTTTCCGGAAGCCGGATACATTCTTATCATCATTACACCGTGTCGCGGCACCGGCATCTGGAATGAATTTTCATAGACTCCCAGGTCCTTTTGCCGCCAGAGGTCACGAACCTTCTGAGGCCCTTCGATACCCACATCCTGCCACTTGAATGAAATCTTCCGCTGCATTTGGCCTCGATTAAACAGTCCCATTACGATCGATCCATCCTCCATCGGCTTTTTCCATATTTCCTGCTCGTCAGTTAGTATAACCGGATATCCCTGCCTGCCGAGGGGGTCCTGATTGACTTCGATAATCTCCGGATTGCACAGCACATTCAAGGTAAATTCATCGAGTTTTTGCATATCACCGCTGAAGAAAAGCGGCGACGCCATAATTGACCACAGCGACATATATGAATATTGTTCGTTAGGCGATAACGGGCAGGGTGTCGCGGGCGATTCTTTTTTTCTCGGATGCTTCATATATCCAAGTATCAGATAATCCGGATCGTTCCAGGCGCCGGGTTTCGCGTATGGATACAGCTTTGCGTTGCGAAGGGCAACCTCGTGATAGTTCGAGAGGTCGAAGCCCAGATCGTCCGCGGTTCGCCAGCAGTTTCCGCCCACTTCGGCCCCCCATTTCCAGACTTCCGCCATCCCATATTGACAAATATTGAACACGATATCCCTGTCAAGTTCCTTTAGGATATCGCCCATAAGCTGATACGGTTTTTTCCGGCCGGCAAGACTCTTATCGCCGGCAACTCGTGAATACGTACACCAGTCATATTTCAGGAAATCGAATCCCCAGTCGCAAAACTGTTTTGCATCCTGCGCCTCATACTGCCATGAGCCGGCATATCTCGCACAGGTCAGCGGCCCCGGCGAGGCATAGACTCCGGCTTTTAGCCCTTTCGAGTGGACAAAATCAGTCAAGGCTTTCATATCCGGGAAATATTTATTGCAGAGGATATTGCCTTTTTCATCCCGCAGTGGGCCGATTCGGTCAGCCTGTTTATTGCGATCGTTTACGCTCTCAGCGTGCGCCCAGCAGTCATCGATATTGACATATTGATATCCTGCATCCGCCATACCCGAGGCGACCATTGCATCAGCGGCCCCGCGTACTACTTCATCGGTGATCTTCTGATAATAGCTGTACCAATGGTTCCAGCCCATCGGAGGTGTCAGTGCGATGGTATCGCCTACCACGATTCGAAAATCTTTTTCGTCACTGCCAAATTCATTTTCCGCATGAAAAGTTACATGCCATGTTTTTTTAGTCTGGTCGAGGATAGTGCCTCGAATGATACCTTCTTTATCAACGTGCAGACCATCGGGAAGGTTATAGACACGAAACTTTATTGGACGCTTTCCGGTTGTGGGGATCCGATACAAAAATGGCCTTCCCGGCCTGACACCATAAACACCAGGGCCGTTAATTCGCGGCCGGGGTCCTGGTTTGGGGGTAAAGATTATTTTTTCTTCGATAGGGGGATCAACGGCTTTGGGTGGATTCGCGATGAAATCAAATTTCGCATCCGCCCAGTCAGCATAATCGAACGCGACACCATCTCCGGTAGAAGTCACAACAAGCAGCAATATATCGACTTCGGCCAGATTCAGGTCAACCGCTTTTGCCTTTTGACCCGATCTCATCACATTGCTATCGAACAGCTTTTGCCCGTCGGCGTAAATCTTAAATCTGATTGACGCGTGTTTGGCTTGTGCCTCGTCGTCGACACCGACCATTGCGGTAAACCGTTTGGCTTGCCCGCCGAGTTTTACATACATCACGCTGTTAGCATGGGTACCAACGCCTTTGTCAAATTTTTCACCGGCAATCGAAATGGGATTCGACTGAATGTTCTTGTCCGCCTGTGCCTGTCCCTTGCCCGCTGTCATCTTTGAAAGATCAAGAGACGAAAGCCATACCGTTTCCGCTTGTACGCTTGACGTAACAGCCGGGGACAAAAACAGCAAACAGATCAGGGAAATTCTTTTTGCGAAATCAGGCATTGTCACCTTGAATTTTCCAACTAAACATTTGCGAGAAATTTTTTATATGCCCGCATTGTCTGTTCGGCAGAGGCGACGGGATTCGGCCAGGGCAGCGTCTCAGCGGCCGCATAGCCGTCAAACCCGATCTCTTTGAGAGTAGCGGCGACTTCGTTGAAATCGATATGCCCCAGGCCCGCGGGCCTGCGGTTACTGTCAACAAAATGAAGATGCCCGAGGTGTCCGCCCGCCTGCCGCAGCGCGCCGCAAATAGATTCTTCCTCGATGTTAAGATGAAACAGATCCGCCAGCAGCTTCACATTGTCGGTTTTCAGCGATTCAACGAGAGCAACCGCCTCATCGATGCGATTGATAAAATTCGTCTCGTAGCGGTTCAACGGTTCCAATAATAGCGGTACGTTGTAATCCCCTGCAAGGACGCCTAATTCATTAAGGCCGATTTTTAGCCAGCCCTCGACTTCGCTTTGGTCATATCCTTTTGGTATCGAGCCTTTCATCGAACCGATTATCGTCATAGCGCCGAAAGAGCCGGCAAGCTCGATGATCTCGGATATGAATTCAACCGCCGCCCGGCGTTTCCCGGCATCCGGATCGCAAAGGTGCAGCTTCTTAACGACAAAGCCCGCGCCGGTACCGATCGCGGCCAGGGCGAGGTTATTGGTTTTTAATATCTCGGCGAGATTATCCCTGTCAATCGAAGCCGCCTCAGGCACGAAAAGTTCGACCGCGTCGAAACCGATCTGGCTTGCTATTTGACAGCTTTTTTCAAGACCATCCCACAATACAAACGGCCCGCCTTTGGCCTCGGGAACGAGCGAGATGGTAATACACGATTTTATCATATTTAATCAAATCCTCGCTATCAGCACTATCGGGTAAATAATCGCTATAACACAGCACCAGCCCACAACGAATCCGATCACCGAGGTTCGCGAAGGAATCATTAATTCGAGACTGGTGTTCGGGAAAATAACGCGTTTCGGCGGCACAACCGCATCCGCCGGCAAGGTGCACGATGCCTCAACTTCTTCTCCAGGCTTTACAGGCGTGCGAATAAGTGCATAAAACCGATTCAGTTTTTCCTCCGCGACCGGTTTGGTCAAAAGACTGACGATAATACCGCAGGATATCCCCGCTGTCAGGTAAAAGACCATCTGCCATGGAAGATTAACTTCCGGGCCTGAGGCTCGTTCAACGACAAATCTGAGCGACTCGGCAGCCGGCAAGCCGCCGACAAATGTAATAAAAAATGACTTTGTCGTCAGCAACCATACGCCCGTAGCGGCAATAGTCGACGCCCAGGCGCCGGCTACCGTCGTACGTCTCCAGAAAAGCCCCAGCCAGAAAACGATACCCATCATAGGCGAAATTATCCAGAATATCTCCAGCCCCTTTATTATACTTGGCAGCCAGTAAGCGAAATAGACACCTCCGATAACGATAATAACTGCGGCTATTCGTCCGGCTTTAACGTAATGTTTTTTTTCTTTTTCGGGAAAGAAACGTTTATAGATATTTTCAGTAAATAGTGCCGACGCCGATACCATAAACGCGTCGCAACTGCTCATCACCGAAGCCAGAACCGCCGCGATAAATATGCCAAGTACCCCCGGCAGGATCTTCGGCAGAAAGTCACCCGCTATCGCGCCGAATACCTGATCCGGCTCAAAACCTCTGCCTGCCAGATAAACCACACCAGCCAGACCCGTCAAGGCCCATGGGATAGTGCACACACGCTTCAACAGGTTGCCGAACATATACCCCACGCGTCCCTCCATTTCGGTTTTGCCCGCCGCGCACGTGCCCATCGTATGAGGCTGACCGGCGTTACCGATAAGCGCGTTGACAGCGATAACGGTGATATAGAAAAACCCGATATCCGCCGGCGCAACAAGTGAAAACATCTGAGGATCCGAGATAGCGTTTTTCAATCCATCGAGTCCCCCCACGGCGTTCATAACAAATGGAAGAAGCACAAAGGAAAAAGCAACGGTCAATATCCCCTGGATGAAGTCGGTTATGATCGCCGCCGACAATCCCCCCGCCACGCCGTATATCACAAATATCACCGTCATCGCCGCTATGACATAATTAGCCGAGATAAGTCCCCCGATACTCGCCGAGATCAGTTCGCTCGAACCCTTGAGCATCATCCCGATACTGATAAGCTGCATCAGCATCCCGAAGACGGCGTACAGTATTGACACACTTGCCGAATACCGAAGCTCGAAAACATCGGCGGTCGTAATCGCCCTGAATCGCCTGAAAAGCGGCGCCATCAGCCAGTAAAAAGGCGTCACCGGCAGCCAGAGCCACTGATACCATATCCCGCTAAGCCCGTTCGTATAGCTCTTCGCCGCCACGCTTACCGCCTGGTCCGAATGCGTCCCCGTGCCGAACGAGAACATTATCATCATCGCTTTGCCGAATTTGCGGGGCATGAAAAAGTCGCCGCTGCTCTTTATTTTCCTCGCCGTCCAGAACCCGATCCCCGCCACGCCGATAAAATAAAGTATCAGTACCGCTATATCCGCTGCGTGCATAATTGTTTCCACTCCTTTTAGATTCTGTCAATCCCGAGCATTATACGTAAAATCCCCCCGAAGACAAGAAGCGATTTTGGGTGTCACGGATTATGCGTACCTTCCCCCAACCAATAGTTTTAAACAGGTGTTAAAACCGGATGAGATGATCTAAGGCTGCGTAGTTGCCGGAGGCTTTGGCATCACAGCGGTCATGGTCTCGATTACATGGGCCTTGGGGATGACAAATTTGCCTATGATCCCGCCGTCTGTTATTTTTCCGCCGAAGGCTATGTTGCTCTTGCTTTCGATGGTTATATTCTGCAGGGGAAACATCGGCATCGCCGAGGCCGTCTTCAGCAAGCGAATAATATTAAACGTCGCTATAAAATCGTCCGCTCCGCTGCCGAGCATTGCCATCGCCTGGGTTATGTCCGCTGGCGTCATGCCGGGGCCGCCGGTCTTAGCCTGATCGATCATCTCTTTAACGGTCGGATCAGGCTCAGTGCCCATCGCCCCGACGCAGAGTCCGTCAACTATCGCCCAGCGGTATTCAAAACCGCCGCCGTACATTTTTTCTATTATCTGAGACTCTGGTGAATTGGGGTCTGTCGCTTTAAATGTCAGTGAAGATGAATTCACCTTCGCCCCTTTATACTCGTAGACGTTCGCTTGGGTGACATAATTCATTTCCATGCCCATATTTCTATAGAAATCCATAAACTCGCTTTTGTTCCATAGTTCGATACCTTTCAGGATCGAATTATTAAACTTTTCGCCGTCACTGACTTCGATAGCAAAATTTTCCATAAAAGGCATCGCTGCCGTTTCTTCCACCCACGCCGACATTACCATAGTCCCGCCCATAGAGTCGATGATCTCATTGCTCAACTGCTGCATCCGGGCGATCTCTTCGTCCGACATTTTTCCCGCAAACATAATGCCCATCATCGCTATCGCTTCGCTATGAAGCTTCCGCAGCAAAGGCTTATTCAGCCTGCCCGCGAGGTTCATCATCGCGTCATCGCGCAGATAACCCGCCAGTTTATCCGCCCTTACCCCGGAGTCGTCGGCCACAAGCATCTTGGCGGTATTGCTGTCCGGCAAAGCCGTATAAGTTTCCTGTATAGTCAAAATATCAGCCTGGGGCTCGATCGCCACGCTAAAGCTCTTAGTATCGTTGAAAAACGTCTCGAAAAAACGGATATATGCCTCCATGATGTTGCCAAGGCTGTCCTTCATCGGATTCTTCTCGTATTGTGCTATCCGTGCTTTCATGGTAGCTATTTGACTGTCGAGCTGCGTGATGGCTGCCTGGTTATTCGGGTCGTTAGCATCAAGATTAGCCCTTTGCCCCTCGAGCGCAGCAAGGCCGGCTTTCATATTGACGTCCATATTAGCCATCATCATTTTGGCCTGCTGGAGCTGGGCCGTTACCACTTGGCCGTAAACCTCATTGACCTTTTGCACATTGACATAGGCCCACGCCGGCTTAGCTGTCACCAGGGCCATCTCGGTTGTGTCTATAACGGTTTCGAAGCCTTTTTCGACATTAATGTCAACCGGACCGTCGCCCATCACGACCACAGCGTAATTGCCGGTCTGCTTCACCGTCGCGATATCCTGGCCGTTCATCACCAGTTTCGAGACCCCGTTCGCGTCCGGCTCACCGACATTGGGATTACCACTCACAAACGCGGCATAGTCACTGATCGGCACAAGCACTCTTATAGCAGGCTCCATCTTTCCGGGCCTTGCGATCACGCACGCACCGAAATTACCGGCGGTATTGATTCCATTCAACGCCGGATGCCCGAGCATCTGGGCGATCGGTGCCCTCGCCGCCATAGATACGCCCATAGGCATAGGCACTACTCCGGCAAGATAAGCATCAAGCTGCATGAGCGAATTATCGAAACTATTGATCCTTATCACGGCCATACTCTCAGCAGGTATCAGGGCAAGCATCTCATCGCCCGGTTTTTCCGAACAACCTATCCCACCGACACAAACCAAAACCATCAACACAAACAAAACCGAATTTCTCAAAAACTGTGAATCAAACATATTTAACACCCCTAAAATCAAAGTTAATTAATATCGCTTTTTCCCGGCGGCTGCAGCCACGGGCCTCAATGGTATAATAATACCAAACCCTCCTCCCAACTGCAATCACCAAAAATTTAACGAGTCCTCCCCTTCTGTAAAATGGCTGAAATTCTTACAATCCCATGGTAGCTGTTTGGTATTTCACCTGCT
>CAYNKU010000061.1:9241-10805 GCA_964397865.1 uncultured Pirellulales bacterium
TTTCTTTTGAAGCGTGACCCTAACGGCCCGCCCCTGAAATATATGGGCAGCTTCGAGGTCAACTGGGCATTCCTCGATACCGGTGCGTCCGGGATTCTGCTCTCCCGCGAAACCGTCGACTACCTCGAAATCTCGATCGACCCTAACGGCCAATATGCCGACATCGGTGTAGGCGGCATCGAATTCTTCGACGTTTCCGAGCCGCTTTATATCGCTATCGATACAATTGATGACCCCGACCCTTATAATATCGATCACTATAATTTCCTGACCGGCCCCTGGCGGTTCCAGGTCAAGCAGACTTACGCTGGACTACTCGAAGAACCCATCGACCTGCTCGGCATGCCGGTTATGGCGGGCAAAACGGTGGTATTAAATTCCGCCGGTCCGAATCTGCTCGAATACTTTTCCGCTGTCATTAAAGACCCCAACGACCCGACGATACCCGAGGTTGATTTCAATGTGGCGCTTAGGTTCGAAAAATATATTATGCCCGATGACCCCAATAACATACCCCCGCTGCCGGTTTTGGCATACAATCCTGTTATCGACGGTATTACCGCTGAGTATAATGGCAGTACTACCTCCGGCACATGGCTTTTCGATACCGGCGGCACGATCAGTCTGATGTCAACATCACAGGCGGCCGCATTAGGCCTCACCGAGCCGAACGGCGCGCCGATTATTGAGCCTGATTTTCTTATTCCGGTCGGCGGAATAGGCGGACAGGCTGAATTGCCGGGTTATCAAATTGATAACCTCATAATACCGACCCTCAATGGCTATAACCTCATTTATAACAATGCCAGGATATGTGTTCACGATATCGGAATAATCGACGAAGATACCGGCGAATTTATCGTTCTCGACGGCGTCTTCGGCAGTAATTTCCTCTGTGCCTCGGCAAAGTTACTAGGCGGCTGGCCCATAGAACTCGCGGAAGGGCCGTTCGAACAAATAGTGATCGATACCCAAAACGGCCTGCTGGGATTCGACGTCAATGACATTTACCCGCTGCCGAGATGCGGCGACGCCTATCATCCCCATCCCACAGCCGACCTTACCGACGACTGCAGGGTCAATTATCAGGACTTATTTGTGCTTGTCGAAAACTGGCTTCGTGAAGATTGCAACTCAACCAACGATTACTGCGATTATGCCGACATTATCCGGAACCAAAAAGTCGATTTCGCCGATTACTCAGCCCTCACCCAACAATGGCTGAATTCGCCGTTTTTACCGGTTTGCGGCGATATCGATCACCCCTGGCCGGCCGGCGACTTCAACAGGGACTGCGAAATTGATTTGCGGGATTTGAAAATCCTGGCCGATGAATGGCTAAACGACTGCAATTGGCTTAACTGGAACTGCCGGGGAACCGACCTCGATACCAATAAAACCACGAACTTGCGAGACTACGCCGACCTTGCCAATACATGGTGAGCCAACGGTTATATTTAACAAAATCTAAAAAATATAAAAGTTTTTGACCTTTAGTTTTCGGTATCCGGGGTGTGTTCATTTAACTGTGTAAATGGTCTTAACGATTCTTAGCAGATTACAC
>CAYNKU010000062.1:0-3562 GCA_964397865.1 uncultured Pirellulales bacterium
TTTCCGTTCGGCGTCGTTGTGAAAAAGCGGCAATAGTTTCGACTATGGCCACTTTCCCCCGCCTTGCCGAATCGAAAAAATTGCTCGCCAAAATTCCAAAAGCAGTTTTAAAACAGGTTCTACTTGGGTCGAGATTTTTCCGCAAGTACGGGCGGCTTAAAAAAAGTCGGCTCAGAGCTTTTCAGGATCGCAGAGGCTGGCGGAGCTTGCGGCGACTCGGCCGCAAATCTTACAGACGAATTTGCCGTCTCTTACGAGCTGTTTGTATTCATCGGGTTTGCTGATATTGAAACCCATATTGTTCAGGTAGCACAAGTGCTCGTCGTGGCCGGCGTGCGGCATTTCACATTTTGCCATGGTTATTTCCCCCAATAGAGACGTTTTATTTACAGTTTCAGTTTAGCAGCGGGTTCAGGGGTAGTCAATATTTTTTTGCGGTTGCGGGGGTAAAAATGCTGCGGCGGAAACAATTTCTCGACTTGGAGGCGGGATCGTGGTATATTGCCGGGCCGAAATATTGGTGATTTTTGAATTTAAATCGATTGAGGAGAATTAGAGGATGGATTACAGAAGGATAATTCCCTGTCTTGATGTTAAGGGCGGGCGGCTTGTTAAGGGTGTGAATTTCGTAGAGTTGAAGGATGTGGGCGATCCGGCGGAGAACGCGGCCGCTTACAGCGAGGCCGGGGCTGACGAGCTGGTGTTTCTGGATATTACCGCGACGGTGGAGGGCAGGAAGACGCTCGTTGACGCGGTTAAGAGGACCGTCGAGAGGACGACGGTTCCGCTGACGGTCGGGGGCGGGATCAACGACTGCAAGGGGATCGAGGAACTGCTGGAGACGGGGGTTGCGAAGGTGTCTATAAATACGGCGGCGGTGAAGCGGCCTGAGTTCGTTGAGGAAGCGGCAGCGGAGTTCGGCGGCGATAAGATCACGATAGCGATCGATACGGCGAGCAATCCGGAACTGCCTTCGGGTTTCGAGGTGATGATCCGGGGCGGTACGGCCGGGGCGGGGATTGACGCGGTTGAATGGGCGAAGCAGGTCGAGCAGGCGGGGGCGGGGGCGATACTGCCGACGAGTATGGACGCTGACGGGACGCAGGCGGGTTATGATATCGCGATGACGCGGGCGATAGCTGATGCGGTGAGTGTGCCGGTGATAGCGTCGGGCGGGGCAGGGACGCTGGAGCATCTTTATGAGGCGATAGTCGATGGGCACGCGGATGCGGTTCTGGTGGCGTCGATAGCGCATTTTGGGACATTCTCGATCAGGGAAATGAAGGAGTATCTGGCGGAAAAAGGGATTCCTACGAGCCTTTGAGGAGCCGGGCGGCTGGTTATAGGTTGTTAGGTGGTTTATATTCGGGCCGGCGGCGCCTTTAAAAAAATTCTCGAAAGCGAAGGGCAGGATTTGTCGATAGTAGAGCTGCGCAGTTAATTTGCCCTGATGGTATTGGAGAGAGGCGTTGATGTTATTGAAAACGAAAAAAAGCTCGATAGACCTCAGGCCGAGGATATTTAGTCTTCGCTGGTATCCGAGCGACAGGAGCTGCGCTGGTTCATCAAACCGGAAAGTCAGATTCAAACAGATGCCGCCTTTGATGGTTCGCAAGGCGGAGTGGCGGCGATAGTACAGATAGCGTGCAGCGTAGAGCGTCGTGCGTGAGGAGTATATCGTATATCGTCGTGCGTATATCGTATTTCGTTAAAGGAATCGCTTCGCGAAGTTATTTTTAATAGATTCCTCGGCAAGCTCGGAATGACAGAGGAAGTTGCGCTCGGTCGGAATGACGGAGGAAGTTGCGTTTGGTCGGAATGACGTGTGGGGGTGCGGTAATAATACGGTGGGGTAAAGACCCCACCCTACAAAGGCTATTACGAAATAAACGGTTAAACAAAATTGAATCGTTTTGAGTACAGTAAAACATTTCAGAACAAGTCCATTTTGCGCAATATCAAATTTCGCTAACCTTCCATAATATCATATCTGGTCGGGGCGGGTCTACCAGGACGGTTGGTTAAGGCTTGTAGATTCGGACGGTATTTTTGCCGGCTTTTTTGGCGGTGTAGAGAGCCTGGTCGGATCGGCTGGTAATATCTTCGGGACTGCTGTCGGCGTCGTACTGGCCTAATCCGACGCTGATGGAAAGCGGGATATTGTCTTTTTTCCAGGTGACCGAAGAACTCCCTACCTCGGCAACCATACGTTCGGCAACGACGGTAGCTTCTTCGAGGGAGGTATTGGGCAGGATGATGGCGAACTCGTCGCCGCCGTATCGGGCGGCAGTATCGATCTGCCGGATGCAGCGTTTTATTTTCTTGCTTATTTCCTTTATGACCTTGTCGCCGGCGCGGTGGCCGTAGGAGTCGTTGATCTTTTTGAGGTTGTCGACATCGATCATTATCATTGATATCTGTCCGCCGTATCGGCGACTTCGCCAGAGCTCTCTTTCGAGGTTTTCGTAAAATGTTTTGTGGTTGTACAGGGCTGTAAGGCCGTCTGTTGTGGCCTGGCGCTGGATCTTCTCGAATAGCTTTATATTGCCGATCGAGGCCCCGATGAGCTGACTGAACAACTCTATGAGCGCTACATCCTGGCGGCTTTCAAACGAATCGGCGTCAGTTTTGTCGGCAAGGTTTAGAACGCCAACGACCCTGTCCTGGCAGATTAGTGGGACGATCGCGCAATTTTGGGTTTTGTAATTCTCCGCGAACGCGCGCTGCGATTTTTTGATTGCGGGCTTGGTATGGGTATCGATATTGCCTATCAGGATGATCTGTTTGCTCGCGACGGCCAGGACCATCGGAGAAGGCGGATTCTGGTTCAGTGAGACGATGTTGTTTATAAGGAAAGGATGATTGTGCTTCTGGAGGTGGAGGATATTGTTTGTTTCGTCGAGTATGTACATCGAAGCGAACCTGGCGCCGATCATTCCGGGAACATTCTCTATGCAAAGATCAGCTATCCGGTCGAGGTCAAGACAGTTTATCTGCCTTGCCAGCGGAGTTAGCTGTTCGAGTATTCTTGTGCTGTTATCAGCGTTGGCGAAGGTTTTTTCGCGTTGTTTGCTTTGCTGCCGCATAGCTGAAGTACAGTTGCCTGCTCCATCAATATGGTTATTACTATGATTATCACTCACTGATTAATACCGGTTCTTGTCCATCTATCGGATATTTAAGGGGACTGATTTGCTAAAAAGTATGTTTAATCGCTTAAAAATTGCCTTTGTCGACAGAGAGGAATCGGCGGGAGAGTTTGCGCGTATAGCCGAGGTCCGATTTTATAAGAGACGGTCCGAAAAAAGGGTTGATCCGGGGGGAAAATAAGGGGCGGCAAAAAAAAAGATGAATATTTTTTATAAAAAATTCAAAAAAAAGAAAAAAAAAGTTGACACATATCCCACAAAAGGTATTTTACGTTTTATAAAATATAAAATACGTTTCAATAGGAAGCGCCGGACAGATTGGTCTTGGAGTTGTGAGGGGATGGGAAAAGTTGGCTGCGAAGGCGGTTTTAGAAGGCCGGTCGCGAAGGTGGGCGTGAAAGGTTGGCTGCGAA
>CAYNKU010000062.1:3662-6763 GCA_964397865.1 uncultured Pirellulales bacterium
GAAGGCGGTTTTAGAAGGCCGGTCGCGAAGGTGGGCGTGAAAGGTTGGCTGCGAAGGTGGTTTTAGAAGGCTGGTTGCGAAGGTGGATGGGAAAGGTTGGCCGGCTATAGAAAAAGACAGTGTGGTTTGAAGCTGGATTAGCCGGGTACAAGGAAAGTGAATAGAAGTTGGATTTGTTATTTCTAATTGAATCGTGAATTGCGAAAGTTTTTAAGGAAAGTGTTTCGATGGTTCAGTCGCAAATGAGTTTAGAGAGTTTCAAGATTCCGGCGAAGCTTTACAGGATCGGCGAGCTGGTTCGCTATACGCCCTTTTCGCGACAGACCATACATAACTATACGATCATGGGTCTTATTCACGAGAGTCAATGGACAGAGGGCGGACACCGGTTGTATGACGAATCGGTGTTCGAGAGGCTCTCGAAGATATCGGAACTCAAGAAGACCAAAACTCTTTCGGAAATTAAAAAGATATTAAGGACGAGTAAATAAGTCAAACTGACTAATGGGTCAGTTTGAGCATATTGCGTTGTACGATAACAATTTGGTGGGGTAAAGACCCCACCCTACAAAGATCTGGAGCCTCATGTGTCGTGCGTATGTCGAATTGCGTTTGTTGAGGCCGATTACATCGGTAATTGAATTAAGTTTTAATAGAGATCAGGGATGATAAGTATGACTTCGGTTTATAAGGATTTTTGCCGGGTTCTTTCATCTGTTGGGTTTAAATCGTCTGACAAAACTGGTTAGGAAGACTGGTTATGAAAGGACATTATACCAATACGGGCAGGGAGCTTATATCGCTTCTCAGGCAGCAGCGTGATTTTTACAGGCAGCTCAAAGAGCTTGTTTGTAAGCAGCACCGCCTGGCGGGGGAAAATTCCAGCGAACTGGTACTCGAAATATTATCCAGACGCCGGGAACTCGTGCACGAACTTATCGAATTAAACGACAGGCTTCGGCCGATGAAGGCGAAATGGAAAAAACTTTCCCGAAAAATCGAACCCGAATACAAGACCGAAGCGCAAAGAATCGCCCTTGAAACCGAAGAACTTGTGGCTGATATCCGGATATTCAGTATTTCCGACGCATATGAAAAACTCGGTCAGCAGGCGGATAGGACATTTGAAAAAATAGTATCCGGAACCGATCTTCAATAGCAGGGATAGCTTATGAATATCAATGTGCCTTTAGCTGTGACAGATAATATTTCCGAGCTGCTTATCAAGATCGTCGAGTTTACGCAAAATCGGCAAAAACTTCTGACCAGGAACATAAATAACGTTCACAGCACGGGATTTGTGCCACACGATCTCGATGTTAAGGAGTTTTCGACTTTAATCAATAACGCGGTCGAAGAGCATATCCGCAATAACCGGATCGTGTTTTTCGATACCGAGAATATCAAGTTCGGCAGCAGTGGTTGTTTCGAGGCCAGGCCGGTTGTTGACAATTACTCCAGGAAATTGCGTGAAACCGATCCGGACGAATATCTGGAACTTCAGATGAACAGGCTTCTCGAAAACTCGCTCAACCAGAAGGTGGCGGCTGATCTTCTTAAGCTGAACAGAAAAAATCAATGACAGGAGGGTCAGGTAAAATCAATATGGCGACAATTGCCAAGGTTCGTAGTGAGAGTTTTTTAGGAAAATTGTGGATTGGTTCTTCTAAAGTTATCGGTCAAAAAGCCGATAAGGATGATAGAGCCGGCTTGTTTTGTAGCGAGGTAGTCGAAGACGATAATAAATGGCATAAAGGCTGATTTTATGGGACAGATCGGTCAGACTCAACGTTTGGCGGAAATGTAAAGATCAAGGAGGATACCTGTGAAAACCGATCAGAAACCTGACATCGCGGAAGTATGGAAAAAATTTCATAAAACCCACGATGCCGAAAGCCGCAATTCCCTTCTTGAACATTACAGATACCTGGTCAAATACTCGGCGGAGAGGCTTTACAGTAAGCTTCCGGATAAAGTAGATGTTGACGATCTTATAAGCGCCGGGACATTCGGATTAATGGACGCGATAGATGCGTTCGATCCTGCCAGGGGTGTGAAATTCGAGACGTATTGTTCGAGCCGTATCAGGGGTTCTATTCTCGATGAGCTTCGGAGTATGGACTGGGTTCCTCGGCTGGTTCGGGCGCGGGCGAGCCAGTTGGCCAGGGCTACGCAGTCGCTCGAGACACATCTCGGACGCCTGCCGACGGAAAAAGAGACGGCTGAAGAGCTGAATATCGATATGGAGGAATTCAGCAGGCTCCGGCGCGACGCCAATGCTATCGGGATGGTGTCGCTTAATATGAACTACGGCGACAGCGACAGTGACAAAAATATCCGGGAAATAGACGTTATTCAGGACAAAAAGAGCCTTGACCCGCTGATGGAGGCACAGAAAAGAGACCTCAAGAACCTGCTGACCAGGGGCCTGACGCGGGCGGAAAGGCTGATCATCGTTCTTTATTACTACGAAGAAATGACGATGAAGGAGATCGGGGCGACGCTGGATCTGTCCGAATCGAGGGTTTCCCAGATGCACTCATCGATTGTCGCACGTCTGAAAGCACAGATGAACCATCGCAAAAAAGAATTCGCGGTCTGAGGGGCTGTGGGGGCTGTCGGGGCGGGACGATTTTGCGATAAATGCAGTTTTTTAGGCTTTACCAGTCGTTCGAATCTTAGAAACACGTTTGATTTGGCGGGGCTTTGCACGTATACTGGAGCGGTTTCTAAGGAGAATTGAAATGCGATTTACGAAGATGCACGGGCTGGGCAATGACTATGTCTATGTCAATTGCTTCGAAGAGACGGTCGAAGAGCCGGCGGAACTTGCCCGGATAGTCAGTGACAGGCACTTCGGCATCGGCAGTGACGGGCTGATATCGATATGTCCGTCGGAGACCGCTGACGTGCGGATGCGGATGTTCAATGCCGATGGGTCGGAGGCGGAGATGTGCGGTAATGGGCTGCGGTGCGTCGCGAAATATACCTACGAACGTAAACTCGCTCAGCCGGGCGGGGTGTTTTCGGTTCCGGGGCAGGAGCCCCTGCCGGTGAGTTTGAATATAGAGACCGGCAGCGGTGTATTGACGGTCGGGCTT
>CAYNKU010000062.1:6863-10538 GCA_964397865.1 uncultured Pirellulales bacterium
CCTGCCGGTGAGTTTGAATATAGAGACCGGCAGCGGTGTATTGACGGTCGGGCTTTCGGTAGATGAGAATGACAAGGTTCAGAAAGTGTGCGTTAATATGGGTCGGCCGATTTTTGCGCCGGCGGAGATACCGGTTGATCTGGCGGGTGAAAAGGTGGTTGAGCAGCCTGTTACTATCGCGGGCAAGAGTTTATCAATGACGTGCGTTTCGATGGGTAATCCGCACGCAGTCTTTTTCTGCGATGATGTAGCGGCGGTGGAGCTGGAAAAAATCGGGCCTGTTATCGAAAATCATGAACTTTTCCCGAATCGTACGAATGCGCATTTTGTGCAGATAAACAGTCCGCGGGAATTTACTATGCGGACGTGGGAACGAGGCAGCGGCGTGACGCTGGCTTGCGGCACGGGTGCGTGCGCATGCTCTGCGGCGGCGGTAGTTACGGGGCGAAGCGAGAGGGTCTGTACGGCCCATCTGCCGGGGGGCGATCTCGATCTGAACTGGTGCGAGGAGGATAACTGCGTCTATATGACAGGGCCGGCAGTCGAAGTCTTCGAGGGGGTTCTTTGAGGCGGGTGATAATATTGATTGTGCTTAATAATAGTATTTTTGCTACTCAACACCGGCCAGCCAGTTTTCGACAAAGATTTGCAAGTCGTGCAGAGTAACATCATTTGATAAATCAAGATCGGTACCGCCGCAATCATTCGTAGCGACACAATCGGTTTCAAGCCATCGGCTTGCAAAGTATGCAAAGTCAGAAAAATCTACACCGTCAAAACAAGCAAGATCAGCCACAATCGACTCCCACGCCAATCTTGGATAATCGACGCCATCGACACACATACGCCAATAATTGTCTGTCCCATTTACTGATTCGCTGACAAAGTCCCAGCCCCCAGAGGTAAACGTGCTTTGAGTCTGCATATTTGTTGTAGATTCGCCAATTACATTAGGATCACTTCCATTGCCAATACCGTTTACATCAGGATTAATATCGCTGTCCCAAAAACATTTCATATAAGAACCACCGTCATCAAATCCAACCAGCCCACCGCCATTAGTTACACTAACCAACGCAATACCACGCGGGCTATCCAGTCCTGATGTAATAATATCTTCTACATTAGAACCGTCAAGATTTGCCCGTAGAATCTTATCTGTACCGGAATCTAACCAGTACATCTTCCCGGCCGCGATATCCAGGGCAATACCATGCGGCGAAGCCAGTCCTGAGGTAATAATGTCCTCGATGTTACTGCCATCAAGATTAGCACGTTGGATTTTGGGTGTAACATAATACCACTCCCTCTCTGTCCAGTACATTTTTCCAGCCACCGTATCAATGGCAATGGCAACCGGTTGATACAGTCCTGAAATTACAATATCCTCAACATTACTGCCATCAAGATTTGCTCGCTGTATCTTGGCCGAACCAGGGATTTGCGGGCCCGCATCGGTCCAGTATATCTTGCCGACCGTTGTATCCAGAGCAATGCCAAGCGGAGTAAATAGCCCCGTGCTGATAAGTACCTCAATATTGCTGCCATCGAGATTGGCACAACTAATCTTGGCCGTACCCCAACTCCCCTCTGTCCAATACATCTTACCAGCTGCTTTATCCAATGCAATATCTTTCAGGTTATCTAGCCCGGAAGTGACAAGACTCTCAACATTGGCACCATCGAGATTTGCTCTCTGAATTTTATCGATTGGAGTATAAGTATTCCAATCATAGTAAGATTCTGTCCAATACATCTTACCAGCCGGAACATCTACCTCAACATCTATCGGGTTATATGGCCCAGAGGCAAGAGTAATTAAATCCTCAACATTACTGCCATCGAGATTACCTCGCTTGACTGTACCGGCATCTTCATCCGTCCAGTACATCTTACCTTCTACTGTATCAAGGGCAATATCAATCGGATACCGAAGTCCCGCAGTAACTAAATCCTCCACAACAGTACCATCCAGATTTGCCCGTTGGACTTTTTCCGTGCCATGATCTACCCAGTACATCTTGCCAGCCGCTATATCCAAGGTAATTCCACGTAGGCTAGAGAGCTCTGAACTTAAGTCGACAAGAACTTCTATATTAGAACCATCTAAATTTGCTCGCTGAATTACCTCCCAATAGGCATCTGTCCAGTACATCTTCCCTGCTACTGTATCCAAAGCAATGCCATACCGATAAGATGCACCTGTGAGAATATCCTCAACATTAGTACCATCAAGGTTTGCCCTCTGGATTTTATCTGTACCTCCATCTATCCAGTACATCTTGCCTGCCTCCGTGTCCAGCGCAATCCCGTGTAAGGTAGACAACCCTGAAGTTATAAGGTTTTCGATATTGGTACCATTGAGATTCGCCCTTTTAATTTTGCCGATATAAGTTTTGGTTTCCCAGTCATAATGACAATCCGTCCAGTACATCTTTCCAGCCGCTATATCCAGGGCAATACCACACGGGATAAACAGTCCCAAAGTAACAAGGTCCTCGACATTAGTGCCGTCAAGATTCGCTCGCAGTATCTTATCCGTACCTTCATCTGCCCAGTACATCTTTCCAGCTGAAGCATCCAAAGCAATACCTGATGGCTTATCAAAACCAAAGAGCAGATTTTCTTTGGAAGGCCCATTCAAATCTGCCCGGTTAATTTCATTAAGGCCAGCATCTGTCCAGTAGATTTTTTCCATTTTCTCAAGTATTTTCGCAGCCGAGTAACAGTTGGTAATCGTGCCAGAGTTTCGTCCCACCAATCCACCAACCTCATCTTCTCCCAAAACACTGCCGGTGGAATAACTGTTGTTAACCATTCCATCAATATCATTAAATCCAACTAAGCCGCCAATATTGTAATCTCCTGATACCGCACCTGTCGCATAACAATTGGTAATAGTTCCTGCTCCAAAACCACCACCATTCCTACCGACTAATCCTCCAGCTTCTTCTGAGCATGCATTAGCAGAGGAATAGCAATCGGAAATCATCCCATAATTTTCCCCCACTAATCCGCCAACAGCAATATCACCCACCAAAAAATTTCCTGATGAATGGCATTGAGAAATTGTACCGCCAAAGTTAGTTCCTAACAAACCACCTGCATATGCACCGCCTATGACATCAGCGTTCACACAGCAGTTAGAAATTGTTCCGTCAAATAATACCCCAACTAGTCCACCCATATCAGTACCGGATAAAATACATCCGCCCTCAACAGAACAATTCTCAATGGTCGCGCTCGAAACGCAACCAGCTAACAAACCTACTCGATACCCAGACTCGTTAAGGTTGGGATCAACTAATTGTAGATTCTTAATTACGGTATTTGCCCCGTTTACCCACCCAAAAAGGCCACCATAGTCAATATCATCAGACTGGCAAGTAAAATTGGAAATAGTATGTTCGTTACCGTCAAAGACGCCGGTAAAAGCGGTACCCTGATAACCATAGCTGCTATTCGTATCCGGTGCGATTATTGCTGTAGTATAAGTGGCCCCGGCCATATTAATATCTGCGATCATGACAAAATGCTTGTCCCAGTCATTTGGTTCTAAGGCCATCTCCTGCATATCGTTGACGTCAGCGATCAGATAAGGACTGCCCTCGGTACCATCCCCGCCGCTGTAAGTCCCTGCAAAAGCAGGGACATAGAAAGTTAATAATACCAAAA
>CAYNKU010000063.1:0-10510 GCA_964397865.1 uncultured Pirellulales bacterium
ACCTGGACCAGTTCGTCTTCCGACGCGTCAGTTTTGAAACCGACGTAATCGGCCTGAATGGGAAATTCCCTGCCGGGTCGGTCGACGAGTACCGCGAGCCTGATGAAGCGGGGCCTGCCAAGGTCGATCAGTGCGTCCATTGCCGCCCTCGTCGAGCGGCCGGTGTGGAGGACATCGTCCACGAGGATAATTATTTTGTCGTCTATGTTAAAGCCGATTTCCGTTGTCCGCACGTTAAAGCGACCGCCGTTGCCGGGCGAATTCAGATCGTCGCGATATAAGGTTATATCGAGGGTTCCGCAGGGGATATCGGTATCTAATTTCTCCGAAAGCAGGGCCGAAAGTCTTTGCGCGACAATTTCGCCCCTGCTGCGAATTCCGATCACAGCGATATCGCTGCCGGCCGGCATTATGGAAAGTATCTGCCCGGCGAGATCGCCGATGACCTTTTTAATCTGCTCGGCACTTAGTATTACCCGCATATTCGATAAACCTTTCGATCGTTTTGTTCCGGATTAATCGCAAGAGTATACCACCGGCTCGGCATAAAGGCAAGATTTCTAAAGAACTTTTCATCTTAAAGGGCTTTTAACGCTCAAAAACGCTCCCTGAGGAAATTCCGCGGCCGCGGGGCTTGAAAAATCGGCGCCGATTTGATAAAATACATAAGATATTTGAAGTGCTCGACAGGAGGATGGTTTTCATCGGAAGCTACCCTTTTAGGCATCGTCGGAGTTTTTTTAATAGTACAGGAATTTGTAATAATAGCTAATTATAGGCAATGTGGCTGACAAACCCTGCCAAAGATGGTTAAATAAAATGGTCAAAAGCGGTATGAAAATACCCTTGATTATCGCTGCTGTCTGGATCGTGGGTATCGGTGCGCCTGTTTGCCAGGCCGCTGACGCCGGGCAGTTGCCGGTGCCGGTGGGCGGTCTGGATGCCGGCGGTATATACGCCCTGAGGCAGATCGAGGCGAATCTGACCGGAAGCGGTATCGATTTTGCCGTGATCTCGCGGAGCATTACGTATACCGACGGTCTGCCCCAAAACGATTATCGTCCGGCGGTCGGTCACAAATGCCTTGCAAACGCCGAGATTACTTTTCACGATGAGGCTGAACCGGCGGCGGGGATTTCGGCGCATTCAACGGCTGTGTGCTCGATACTGTTTGGCGACGATCCGAACGCCTTTCATGAAAGTCTCGGGCGATTTCATTACCAGGGCGCGGCTCCGGATGCCAAAGCCGGGGTTTATGAATTCTGGTATTTTTTAACCAACAATGTCTTCGGGGCCACTGTGCCTGAGGCTGATGTAATAAGTGCCAGTTTCGGGATTCAGTCCGAGAAGTGGTGGACAAGGGGGCTTGACGCGATGGCACAGCATCACGGTGTTGTAATCGTCGCGGGTATAGGAAACGGTTCGGCTGTTTTCGATCCGCCGCTTTATCCGGCCGGGGGCGCAAACGTAATAGGTGTCGGAGTCGTAGACCATGTCAAGACCGCCGATCTCAAGACGGCTCTTGAAAATTCGGCGCTGGCGTATCCGGAACGTTCCACCGCCGGGCCGAGCGCAGGCGGGCTTTGCAAGCCCGATATAGTCGCCGCGGGCAATTACCTGGCCGCCCATCCCGGCGAGCCGAATCTCTACGAACCTACGGGGAGCTGGTCGAGCTTCGCGACTCCTGTGGTGGCCGCGACGGCGGGGCTTTTGATTCAAAAAGCCAATGACGATCCCGATCTCGCCGATGCTGTCGAAGCAGCCGAGCGAAACTGCCTGATAAAATCGCTGCTGCTGAATTCCGCGACGAAACTGCCCTACTGGCACAAGGGCAGGCTCACAAAAGATGACGACCATACAGCGCCTCTCGATTATATCCAGGGGGCGGGGATGCTGAATCCGGTGGGCGCTTATGAGAATCTGATCGCGGGGCGGTTTGCGCCGGGGCCTGCGCCGCAAACAGGCTGGGACGCAGGCGAATTAAGACCAGACGAGATTTCAGCGAACGTCTACAAAATCGCGCTCGATGATCCGAAAGAAAAATTCATTACCGCGACGGCTGTATGGAATAAAAATTTCAGTTCGCGGTATCCGTTCGAGGCGCTGGCGGATTTAGACGCTGATTTGCGGCTCGAACTCTGGGCGGTCGATCCCGAAAGGGCCGAAAACGATTATCTGCTCGATTACTCCGACAGTGGCGTGGACGCCCTCGAACATATTTACTGCGCCGCTGATCCGAACTACAGCAATTACGAACTGATAATCTCGTACAGTAAACTCGATGACCGAGACAACTCGTCTGTGTCGCATCGATACGCCCTTGCGTGGGGTCTTGCCGAGGGGCCCGATGACGAAAATATTCTCTGGTACGACCTCAATGCCGACGGCTCGGTCGACGATCGCGACCTGACGACCCTGCTCGATAACTGGATAACAAGCCGCAGTCAGCCAGATAGTTATTACCTCGGCGACATCGACGGCGACGGCTCGGTTGATTTCAACGATATCGAAATCCTTTACGATCACAACGATCTGACCGCCGGCTGGCTCGGCGCAGAGAGCCGCATAAATTAACCGCCTTCGGCGGAACTTATCAGACACGGATTTACACAGATTTACACTGTTTTTTTTATATTTATTTTCTTAATCCGTGTTCATCCGTGTTAATCAGTGTCTAATACAAATTCCTATTCTTTAAATTTACTTTCACAATTCATCGCAGCCGGTTAAAATGCACCGCAAACTGTTTTAAATCCGAAATCTGAATATCGAAGCACGAAACAAATACGAATTACCAAAATCCAAATGACCGAAACATCAGGGCTGTATAATCATCAGGAGTTTGACTTTTTGTTTTTGAAAATCTATATTTCGAGCTTAGGATTTGACTGCGAACGTTTAATTATCTTGAACCGGTGAGGTGTATGAAACTAATTGCGCGAAAATCCAGGCTGAGGGGTACGGTTAAGATTCCGGGTTCCAAGAGCCATACTATCCGTGCCGTCGCGATTGCCTCTTTGGCAAAGGGCGAGAGTACTATCCGCGGGGGATTGATATCGAACGATACCCAAAGCGCCGTCGATTGCTACCGCGCTCTGGGTGCGCAAATCGATACGACCGATCCTGAATTATGGAAAGTAGTCGGCACGGGCGGCAAAGCTGTTCCTATACAAGAGACTATCGATGTCGGCAATTCCGGCACGACGCTGCGAATCGCTATGGGTTCGGCGGCGCTGGCTGAGGCGGAAAGGCCGGTAATATTAACAGGCGACGAACAGATCCGAAGCCGACCGCTGGGGCCTTTGATGGCTGCGCTTGAAAATCTTGGCGCGAAATGCGAGTCCGTAAAAACCGCCGGCAAGGCGCCGGTAAAAATAACAGGCCCGCTTACGGGCGGGAAAACCGGTATCGAGGCGTATACCAGTCAATACCTGTCGAGCCTGCTGTTGTGCTCGCCGCTGGCGCCCAACGATACCGAAATCGACGTTACGCTGCTGAACGAGCCGGGCTATGTGCAGATGACGCTCGACTGGCTCGATAAGCAGGGGATCGAATATGAAAACCGCGACATGCTGAACTTTAAGGTCAAAGGCGGGCAGCAGTATAAACCTTTTGACGCTGAAATCTGCGCAGATTTTTCCAGCGCGACTTTTTTTCTCTGCGCTGCCGCTATCACAGGCGATGAGGTCATCATCCACGGTCTGGACTTCTCTGACTCACAGCCGGATAAGGCGGTCGTTGAGTACCTTAAAAAAATGGGCGCCGATATCACCGTCAGCGAAGACGCGGTAACCGTAAAAGCCGCAGGGCTTAAAGGTATCGATATCGATATGAATAAAACGCCCGACGCTCTGCCCGCGATGGCTGTTACAGCGGCGTTCGCGGAGGGCGCTACGCGACTATTAAACGTTCCGCAGGCCCGCAGCAAGGAAACCGACCGCATAAAATGCATGGCTGAAGAGTTAACCAAACTTGGCATAGAAACCGAGGAACTTGCCGACGGGCTGGTGATCCATCCCGGGCCGGTAAAACCCGCCCTGCTCGACGGCCGAAGCGATCACCGGATCGTAATGGCGCTGTCGCTTGCGGCGATGACAATGGAAGATGAATCGGTGATAGAAACCGCTGAAGCTATGAACGTGACCTTCCCGAGCTATGTTAAACTGATGCGGTCCTTAAGCGCGGATATAAAAATTGAGGCGTAGTCGAAATCAGTCGAAGGCGGACAACCGAATAGTTCACCTCCATCAGTGATCATTTATCCTCTTTTTCGATATTCCCCGATTCACTTCGTTTTTGCTTCAACTCGTTCCCAGTGAGGTTCTTGCCAGTCATAAAGATACCATGAAATCGTTGAAGAATTTTCAGTTTGAAAGAACCTTACAAAGCCATGAGTTGGCTCACTATGGATCTCTCTGGGGGCTTCCTGATAATACCATTTCATAGCACCTCGTTGTATTTTTTGTTTTGGCTTACCAAGTATTTCGACAACCTGTTGTTCGGTCATACCCTTTTTGAGTTTTCCCCATGCTTCTTGATCAGTCCATTTCTCAGGGGGTTTTGTTCTGGTACAAGAAACAGATAACAGGCAAAACATGAAAATGGCAATGTAGAGTTTTTTCATACCGGAGATTTTATTGTCAAGTGATCTAATTGGCAATTGTTTACTCTGTTTTTTCCTTGACTTTTCGGCAAAAGGGCATATAATTATTTGGATTTTGCGGTCTTGTACGGCGGAGAAGGGCGAGAGAGAAAAGAGGGGGCACTTCCTAAATCCTGCGGCTGTGCAAATCTTTTAGCGGTATCTGTGCAATTTTGAGGAGAGAGGAAATGAGAATGAGAGACAAGAGATCAAGATTTTTAGCGGGTCTACTGGGGCTGGCATTTTTTATTTCTATTACCTGTTCACCTGCCTTGGGCGGTACAGTAAGCGGGCCGATACTTAATCCAGACAATGGGCACACATATTATCTGCTGACAAATCAAAGATGGACCGATTCGGAAAATGAAGCTGTTCAACTTGGTGGGCACCTGGTAACTATCAACGATGCCGATGAAAATACATGGGTCTTATTGACTTTCTCAAATTATGGTGGCATACCGCGCAGCTTATGGATCGGCTTCAATGACATTGCAGTCGAAGGCGATTGGGTTTGGACTTCAGGTGAATCGGTAACCTACACAAATTTTAGTCCTGGTAATCCAGATAATGTGAATAACGAGGACTATGCGTATATGATTCCCCCTGGCGGTATGTGGAACGATGGTCAAAACGGTCTATGGGGAACTTATAATCTTTACGAAGTGGTAGAAGTAGTTCCTGAGCCGGGGACGATTTTGCTGGTTGGGCTTGGGGGATTATTGTTGAGGAGGAAACGCTGAAACTGGCTGAGAGGCGCAGAAAAAACTATAGCAATAATTCTGAGCATATAGCTTGGTTTTTTACTTGACCAGCAGATTGTATTCTGATACAATTTTGGTAGTTCTACAGCATTGTACGGCAAAGATGAAGAGAAGGGTAAGAGGAAACACTTCCTTTATCTTCCGGTTGTGCGAATTTTAGGATTAAACCCTTCTTTGTGGGTAGAAGAATAACAATTTTTAAGGAGAGAGAAAATGAAACGCATTTTCTGTATAGTAGCAGTTCTGATTTTTGTTTTATTTCTTAGCAAACAGACTGCAAAAGGTGAAATTGTTGCTTATGGAAGTGAAAATAGGGCGTTCTTTAGCCTTAATTTTGAAGATGGTACCAAAACATTCATAAATTGCCCGGTAACACATTTGCACCTGGCTTTTGCTCCAGATGGAACACTTTATGCAACAAGCCGCAATACAGACAACTTATATAGATTTACTGAACCCTCTACAGGGGAATTAGAATATCTTGCTGAACTTCCGGTTAATTGCACTGGAGGAGATACAACTGTATCGCCTGATGGCAAAGGTGTGTACTTTACTCTTGGTTGGAAAAGTAAGGAGCTATTCAGATATGACATAGAAGATGCTGTTATAGAATCTTTAGGAGTAATAACAGGAGCTGACCACAACATTTATGGATTGGCCTTTTCTGCTGATGGGATACTCTATGGTACTACAGGTACGAATTGGGGCAAGAAACGACTTTACACAATAGACCTTGTTACACTCCAAGCAACAGCTGTAGGCCCAGATCTTTTTGGGATTCAAATGGACCCTCAAAGTACTTCCGGTAGCTTAGATTTCGCTCCGGATGGCACGCTCTATGTTGGGATTAATATAGCTTCAATGATATCAGGTGGTGAAGTATATTTGTCAACGATAAATCCACAAACCGGTATCGCCAACATAGATTATAATAAACGAATATTCGGCATTCTTGATTCAATCGCCATTGCCCCCGAACTACCTACTATCCTCGAAGTTGCTGTTGATATTAAACCCGGCAATTGTCCGAATCCACTTAATGTTAGAAGTAAAGGTGTTTTGCCAGTGGCTATTTTAGGTTCGGAGGATTTTGACGTAGCCGAGATTGATGTGCTTTCGGTTCAGTTGGCAGGAGTTGTCCCCAGTCGCAGCGATTATGAGGATGTGGCAACGCCTTTAGTTGATGCAAATGAATGTGAATGTTCTGCTGAAGGTCCTGATGGCTATCTTGACCTGACTCTCAAGTTTGATACACAGGCAATCGTAGAAGCTATTGGCGAAGTTAATAACGGTGATGAATGGGTTTTGGAACTTACCGGGTCACTTTATGATGACACGCTGATCGCAGGCGAAGACTGTATAATCATTCGAGCAGGATCGAAACAAAAATCTAAATAGACAAGAGCAAATTTTTCTTGACTATTCGGCAAAAGGGTGTATAATTATTCCTGTTTTGCGGTATTGTACGGCGGAGAAGGGTGAGAGAGAGGGCAATTCCTACATCTTCCGGCTGTGCAAATCTTAGGGTAGTGATTCTATAACCTTTTTGAGGAGGAGACAGAATGATGAGAACTAAAACAATTCTTACATTCACAATGGTGATTTTTTGTATGGTCAATTCAGGTTATTCTGAACCGTTAAGGGTATATCTTGGACATCCCGATAGCGACATAGTAGTGAATTACTTCAACGGGCTTATAGATTATATTGATTCACAACCTGACATCAGATATGTTATGCGCGATATGATACCTCCAAACCTGTCTCGTTATGATTTATACGTAACTTACAGCGCGGGTCTTAGCAGTCACGGCCTGTATGAGTATAGCGAGGCTGAAATATTGACACTTAATAATTATTTGCAATCGGGGGGACGTCTGTTATTTTTCAGTGACCATACTGCTGGGGGTGGTCCAGGTCAAAGTATTGATCCATATCTAAATCAATTGTTGCCTCAGCTTGGAAGTAACATGACACTTAATGGAGGAGTGTTTGATGGTGGTGGTCATCAAAACAGTATTCCCGGACAAATTCTCTCAAATCCTTTTACCAATAATGTTGAGCTTATCCGTTATGCTGCGACGAATTCCATTAGTGGAGGAATACAAACATTGTTAACGAGCAACTTAACTGATTGCTTCTTCAGTTATGAACAAATTGGCAACGGTTACCTGTTTCTTTCCGGAGATATAAACCTTATGGACTTTGCAGGTAATCCTGCCTATGATAGTGGTCAGTTTTTCCGAAACCTCATAGAAGTCCCCAAACCAGTTCTTGCTGTAAATATTGATATTAAACCCGGTGATTGTCCAAATCCACTTAATGTTAAAAGTAAAGGTGTTTTGCCGGTAGCTATTTTAGGTTCAGAGGATTTTGACGTAGCTGAGATTGATGTGCTTTCGGTTCAGTTGGCAGGAGTTGTCCCCAGTCGCAGCGATTATGAGGATGTGGCAACGCCTTTAGTTGATGCAAATGAATGTGAATGTTCTGCTGAAGGTCCTGATGGCTATCTTGACCTGACTCTCAAGTTTGATACACAGGCAATCGTAGGAGCTATTGGCGAAATTAATAACGGTGATGAATGGGTTTTGGAACTTACCGGGGCACTTTATGATGACACACTGATTGCAGGCGAAGATTGTGTTATCATTCGTGCAAAGTCTGATTCCAAAAATTAAAAGTGAGGTACCTGAGCCGGGGACGATTTTGCTGCTTGGGTTTGGGGGTTTATTGTTGAGAAGAAAACGCTGAAACTTGCTAACAGTTTTATCGGTATATTTTTCTCGACCATTTATTAATAGCGATATACAATTCCACTAAATCATTTTGGGGTAATTCTGAAGGTACGTAAAATGAAACTGAAAGTCAGGTATGTTATTTTGTTTTTACTGGTGTTGCTGGTTGTTTTTCAGGGCGGTTGTATCAGTCAGGAGAAAAGGCCTGATTTTCAGGTGGATGTGGTTGTTTATGGCGGTACGTCGGGTGGAGTTGTCGCGGCGGTTCAGGCGGCGCGGATGGGAAAGTCCGTGATACTGATCGAGCCGGGACGGCATTTGGGGGGGCTTAGTTCGAGCGGGTTAGGCGCGACGGATATCGGGAATAAGGATGCTATAGGTGGGATGGCTAAAGAGTTCTATCATCGGCTGTATCTGTATTACCGCAATGAAGACGTCTGGGTTTATCAGTCACGCGGTCAGTATAAAGAGGCAGAGGGAAAAACGATAGAAGATTGGGACAAGAGGCAGACGTGGTGGAAGTTCGAACCGAGTGTGGCTGAGTCGATCTTTGAGGATATGGTTCGGCAGTGGAATGTGACGGTGGTTTATAATGAGCGGCTGGATCTGGAAAACGGTGTGCAAAAAGAAGGGACAAAGATAACAGCTATCAGGGCCGAGTCCGGACGGACGTTTTGCGGTAAGATGTTCATTGACGCTACTTATGAAGGCGACCTGATGGCTAAAGCGGGCGTTTCGTATACCGTCGGGAGGGAGTCAAATTCTAAATATGGTGAAACGCTTAACGGGGTCGCGACGAAGCGGGCGCGATATCACCAGTTCAATAAGCCGGTGGATCCTTATATTAAGCCGGGTGATCCATCGAGCGGGTTGCTGCCGAGTGTGCACGATAAGGGGCCCGGAGAAGAAGGCAGCGGCGACAGGCGGGTGCAGGCGTATAACTTTCGGATGTGTTTGACCGATGCGCCGGAGAACCAAGTCGCGTTTACCAGGCCTAAAGGGTATGACCCGCTTCGGTATGAACTTTTGCTGCGGTATTTCGAGGCGGGCTGGGGAGATAGTATAAAGGAAAGTCCGTTCGCTAATAATCATTATATGCCGAATCTCAAGACGGATATGAATAATAGGGGCGGGTTTGCGACGGACAATATCGGTATGAATTACGATTATCCCGATGCCGATTACGCGAGGCGTGAGAAAATCGTTCGTGAGCATATTTGTTATCAGAAAGGGCTGATGTGGACGCTGGCGAATAATCCCCGCGTTCCTGAGAATATACGGGAACACGCGAACCGCTGGGGGCTTGCTAAGGACGAATTTACGGATAATGGGAACTGGCCTTTTCAGATTTATGTTCGCGAGGCCAGGCGTATGGTCAGTGATTATGTGATGGTCGAGCAGAACTGCCGGGGCGGTCGGGTCGCTCCGGACTCGGTCGGGCTGGGAGCCTATGGTATGGATTCGCACAATACGCAGAGGTATGTGGACGCCAATGGTTATGCTCGCAACGAAGGTGATGTTCAGGTGTGGGTTTCTTCGCCTTATCCGATAAGCTATCGTTCTATCGTTCCGAGGGAAAGTGAGTGTACGAACCTGCTGGTTCCGGTTTGCCTGTCGGCTTCGCATATCGCTTTTGGTTCGATCCGTATGGAGCCGGTTTTTATGATACTGGGTCAGTCGGCGGCGTCGGCGGCGTCTCTGGCGATCGACGAGGGGGTCGGCGTGCAGGCGTTAGATTATGAAAAATTGCGCGGGCGTCTGGTAAGCGATGGACAGATACTTCAATGGAAGTGAGGATTCAGGGGGGGTGCGTTGGCGAGTTTAGTTACGACTCTTCTGGCGGAAACAATTTGATGGGGGCATATTGAGTTATTTTTTAATCTTCACGGACAATATGACATTTACCCGGGTTCGATTGATATTGGTTTTAGGGCGATGATTCAACCGGGGTCGAGAAGAAAAAGCCGACTTAGCGAATCAGGCCCTTATCTGCCTGAGAAACAGCTTGTAAACGTAAAAATCATTTTTTCTTTTTTTAAAGTTTATTCCTGGCATTGCCGAAACAATTGTTTATGATGTTTATGAAATAAACAATTGTTTAACAGGTATCTGTTATGAATTATATCACAATACCACAATTGGCTAAAATGCTTAATCTCAGCCGGGGAACCGTGTTTAAGTGGGTCAAAGCGGGTAAGATCAAAGCGACAAAAATGGGCGGTACATGGATCATCGACGACCCGGAAATACTAAAAATACTCGAAGGCAAACTTACCACCGGCCAGCATAAGGATATCGAAGCGGCTGTCAAGAAAGCGGTAAAACAATACGGCGAACTCTTTAAGCGGCTGAGCAAAGAATGAAAAACCAAA
>CAYNKU010000064.1:0-8545 GCA_964397865.1 uncultured Pirellulales bacterium
ATCTGGGAATGGGTCTATGGCAGACGCTACGCCATCGAGGTTTCGCTTGACGGTGAAAACTGGAAACAGGTCTATGAAACCACCTCGGGCGACGGCTGGATCGCGGATGTGATAAATTTCGAGCCTGTCAAGGCGCGGTGGGTACGATTCAACGGCAAAAAACGCTCCTGGGATAAATGGGGCGGTTATGCTATTTTGGAAATGAAGGTCTTTAACTAAAACTGATAACTGAAAGGCTGCGTCCGGCTGATTCAAGTCGGCGCCGGAACCAAAGATGAGAATTGTTTATTTAGGCAGCGGTGAATTCGGATTAGAGTGCTTGGATGCTCTGGCGCACTCGAACCACAGCCTTGAACTTATCGTTACCCAGCCAGCCCAGCCCGCCGGCAGGGGAAAAAAGACTACCCCCACAGCCGTGGCGAAATGGGCTGATGCACAATCAATTGAATACCTTGAGACGGATAATGTTAATTCGCCTGAAATAATACAAAAAATCGCCGCCAAAGAGCCCGAGGTTCTGGTAGTAATCGCCTTTGGTCAGAAAATTTCCCCGGAGCTTGTGAACCTGCCTACTAACCGGGCTATTAACGTTCATTCGTCATTATTGCCCAAATATCGCGGAGCGGCGCCGATAAACTGGGCGATCATAAAGGGCGAAACAGAAACCGGTATCTCTATTATTACCCTCGCTGAAAAAATGGACGCCGGCGATATCCTCGCTCAGGCCAAAACGTCGATAGAACCTGATGAAACAGCCGGCCGGCTCCACGACAGACTTGCGAAAATCGCCGCCCCCCTGCTGCTGCAAACCATCGATAAGATCGCGGACGGCACTGCCGAATTCGCTCCGCAGGACCATTCAAAGGCGACGGTGGCGCCAAAACTGAAAAAATCAGACGGCCTGCTCGATTTTACCGACCCGGCGGAAGTTCTCGAACGAAAGATTCGAGGCTTGTGGCCCTGGCCCGGCGGCAGCGCTCTCTATACATCCCAAATAACCGGTAAATCCAGCAGGGTTACTATCGCGGCCGCAAAGGTAGTAAAAACCCAGGCTCCCAAAGATTCACCGCCGGGAGCGCTCGATGATAATCTCAACGTCATCTGCGGAAAAGACGCGCTTAAAATCATAAAAATTCAGCCCGCTGGAAAACCACTCATGGACTTTGCGGATTTCGTCAACGGCCGTCGGACAGTTCCCGGCGACCTCTTCACTAAAATCGAAACAGCCCAATGACCGCCTCAAAAAAACAAACCGCTCGATATTTGGCTATGGGCGTCCTGAACCGCTTCGACCCGAAAAAATCCAACGTCAAAATCCTGCTCGAAAAGTCTCTCCCTCAGACCGATGAAACTCAGCGAGCCACGGACCTTGTCTTCGGGACAATAAGAAACCGCTCGGCTATCGATTCGGTCATAGCGAAATCAGCCGATTGTCCCATAGAAAGAATATCACCCAAGCTGATCAATATCATCCGCGTCGCGGCCTATGAACTCATCTACCATCCGCAAACCCCTTCATATGCCGTAGTTAATGAGGCCGTAGACATCGCCCACAACCTCGCCGGCAAAAAACAGACAGCCTTTGTAAACGCCGTCCTGCGGCAGATTACACGGCACATAAAAAACCCCAAAAGCCCCCTCTCTCGTGCCAAACCAGCCTGTACACTGCCCCAATCAATCTCCACAGGCTGTGAATTTGACTTCGAGATATTGCCCGCTCCGGCCGCTGCGCCCGGCGAATACCTTGCCGATGCCTTTTCTCTGCCGGTTTGGTTAGTGACCGGCTGGCTCGCCGAATTCGGCCTGGAAAAGACCCGCCAGATATGTTTTGCTTCGAATCGAAGGCCGTCGGTCTACCTCAGGCCAAACACCTTAAAGGCCGATATTAAGGCTTTAGCTGAGAAATTTCGCAGCGCATCTATAGATTTTGAAACAACTTACGACCAGACCGCGATCAGGTTGATAAGTCCGAAGGCGGTTAATCGGCTGCCGGGTTTTGAAGAGGGGCTTTTTAGTGTTCAGGATATTACCGCGATGCTTGCGGTAAAAGCACTTGCTCCACGCAAAGGCTGGAAAATACTGGACTTATGCGCCGCACCCGGCACAAAAACGACTCAACTGGCGGAAATTACCCGTGACAAATCACATATTTTTGCCACGGATATCGACCCGCAGCGGCTTAAAAAAATGACAGAAAATGCCCAAAGATTGGGTATAAAAAGCATAAAAAGCGCAGAATATGCCGATTTTGACAAGATCGTCGAGCGGCACGGCCCTTTCGATGCCGTGCTGCTCGATGTGCCCTGTTCGAATACGGGTGTGATGGCGAAAAGAGTGGAAGTTCGTTTCCGGATCAATGAGCAGGTGTTAGCCGAGCTGACAAAAACGCAGATACAACTGCTCGAGACCGCGGCAAAAATCGTAAAAAATCGCGGCCTTATCTGCTACAGTACATGCAGTCTCCAAAAATGCGAAAACAGCTCTCTGGTTAAAAGATTCTTATTTCAAAACAGCGATTTCGTGCTAAAAAAGCAGTTTTTAACGTTTCCTTCGGCCCAGGGGTTTGATTGTGACGGGGGCTATACGGCTGTTTTAAAGAAAAAGCCGCACGGGCCGGGACAGTAGAAAAAGAAGCATTACCAATGTTGTGAAAAATCACCTTTGAGTTATTTTGTGTTTTTATTAAGATATCGAGAGAATTATTCGAAAAAAAAAGTATAAATCAGGGAACACTTGGCCGATTTTGCGCATCCTAATTTACGGTATGGCAGCGGCCTTGATGGAAAGGTGAATCTTTGGAAAGTTCGCGGAATTCGCTTTCAGCAAGGTTAAGGGCCGGTGATCGCGCCGCTGCCGAGGAGCTCGTTGATAAGTATTATAAGCGTATCTACCTGTTTTTAAGGAGGCTCGGCCACAGTCGGCAGGTTAGCGAAGATTTGACACAAGAGACTTTCCTTCAGGCATGGCGGCATCTGGGCAGGTTAAGAGATTCGAAGGCTGCCGGTGTATGGCTTTACAGTATCGCGTGCAATGCATCGAGGCTCTACTGGCGAAGACATAAGGCGGCGGCAAGATATGAAGCAATAGAGCGGGTCGATAGTCAGAGCCTGGGAAAAGATGCCGTTGAGCATTTGGAACAATTAAATCGTGTGAAAAATGCAGTTTCGCTACTGCCGCCCAAGCTGAGAGAAGCTATAGTGCTTCATTATCTGGAGCAATTGACGATTGCTGAATCCGCCCGGGCGGCGCAGGTAACAAAAGGGACGTTAAAAAGCAGGCTGAGCAGGGCCTTGAAATTATTGAAGAAATATACGCAAGATAAAAAGGCGAAAGTCGAATGAGAGAAGAAAAACTTGAAAATCTGCTCAATGAACTCTCCGAGGCGACCGGCGAAGAGGTTCCGGCGGGTCTTGCGGGCGAAATAAAAGGGCGAATCCCTGAAAGGCTCGGGCCGCACAGGCTGGGAATCGACACGATAAATATAATGATCGACCTGCGGGTCAGTAAGCTTGCCGCCGCGGCCGTAATTATTATCACGATAATCCTGTCCGCGAGCCTGCTGGGCGGGGGCGATGCCGGGCGGGATAATCTGCTGAAAGAAAGCCGGCTGCTGATAAAATACTGCCTTGGCGGTGAAAACGCCACCAGAGACGATGTTGTTTCGGGTTTATCGCGGTTTTATGAGTATTGGACGGCCCAGGGAAAAGATGTGGTTTACTATGGCGATTATGTCGATGTCGTTGACAGTAACGACATAATGCTGCACTGGAAGCATTCTGACGGCGAGTACAGGGTGATTTTTGGTGATTTCCGGGTGGAGACGGTCTCGGCGGATGAGCTGGTAAAACTGCAGTCAGATATGCTGCACAGAAGGATAAGGTAGAAAATGGCTTTTATAGATAAATTGGGGCAGAAAGGCAAAATCTTCCGAAGAAGTAATATGGGCCTTGACATATATTCCTTTGGTTGTTAGAATAAATGTTTCGTGAAAGAGTAATTTGAAACCTCAGATATAACAAAATGAAAGGAAAGTGAGGAGTATTATGAACAAAAAAAGAGGCTTTACCCTGATAGAGCTCTTGGTGGTTATCGCGATTATCGCACTGCTGATGGCGATCCTGATGCCCACTCTTGCGAGGGTCAGATCGGCCGCCAAGGAGGCCGCGTGTGCCATGAACATGAGGCAGGTGGGCATTTGCTTTAGTATGTACACCAATGACAACAACGGTTACTTTAGCGACGGCGCGAGAACCACCGGCGGGAATGTTGCAGGAATCGGTGACTGGCTGACGGCCCTTGACGGCGGTTACAAATTCGAATCCAATTTGTCTGCACAACAGATAGAGCAAGTCAGGGAAAGACGCAGGGAACTAAGTTATATCAAGGATTATGGCATCCTCAGCTGCCCAATGGCGACCAAAAATGACCCTGCTATCCCCCGAAAATTCAAGGCCTGGGGCGGCGGGCTGTATGAAGATATGACTGCACGACCCAACGGCTATCTGCCTTACGCCCCCAAAGAAGTGACCGGCAGCTACGCGCATAACGCCTGGTGTAACAATATTCCAGCCGGTAGTACTCGGACAAACTGGAACTGCGATGTCAAATACTGCTGGAGGACAACCACTGTCAAAGGCGGGGCTGATATTCCTGTTTTGGCCGATAGTTTTCGATGGGGATGCAACATTAGGGGTGATAATGAGCCCCCCTCGTACGACGGAGAGGGCGAACCAGATAACGGCACTGATGAGATAAGGCGAGTATGCATCAATCGCCACAATGGCGCTATAGATATTCTCTTTATGGACTGGTCGGTCCGCAGAACACGGCTCAAACAGTTGTGGGATGTAAATACCAAGTGGAATAAAAACTGGGTCGCGGAAATAAACCAGTACGGTACCCCTGATTTTGCCAGCGAAGCTCCCTGGATGAGAAACTTCTAAAAGGCTTAAAATCTGTTCGCAAACAAAAAGGCTGGTCCCGATAAATCGGGGTCAGTCTTTTTTATTTGTGTTTACAACCAAGCCTGATTAATCCTGCAGCCAACTCTGAACGAGAGGGTCGTCCGGATAGGCTCTTATTTGAGCTCTTAAATTGAAAGCTTAATCCACAACATTTCCACAAAATAGACTTGCGCTGTGCAAAACCTGTTTAAAATAAATTTTTTCTTTGCGCAAATTCAATAACACTCGTCATCTCTATTAAGTGGAAAAATAATTTACCAAAAGCAGCTTGATTTGTTTTGCATGCGGTCAATAATAGTTTTTTAACGTCTGATAAAAACCGATTTCTATGGAGGGAAATATCCCATGCAGAACGTAATCACGGATGAGATTGCCGCGGTCGGCACAATACAGCGTGTACTTGCTGAAAAGCTCGGGCCGCAAAAGTACCAGATATGGTTTAAGAATTCGACCAAAATGATCTTAGCTGACGGTTATCTTAAGGTAGGCGTTCCCAATCTTTTTATGGCAGGTTGGATCGAAAACCATTTTTCCGAACAGATAGGCCAGGCGGCCCAAACCGTCACCGGCGTCAGGCCGAGGATAACTTTCACAATTGACCCGGAGCTTTCGGGGCATCAAAGAAGACCGAATCCGGACGGCCCCGCGAAGGAATCCGTGGAAACAGGTGTACCTCAAAAGGCTGCGGCGGCTAAATCCGCAAATGCCCGGAAAAGACAGCTTAAATTACGGCTTGACTCTTTTATTGTTGGGCCGTCTAACGAACTGGCCTATACCGCCGCGAAAGCGGTAGTTGGCGATACCAAAAGCCCTTACAATCCGCTTTTTATTCACGGAGGATATGGGGTTGGCAAGACGCATCTGCTGCAAGGGATTTGCAATGCGGTGCGAGAGAGCCGCCCCCAAACTAATTGGCTTTATATCTCGGCGGAAGATTTTGCCAATCAGTTTGTTCTGGCCTTGAAGACAAGAAAGCTGGAGGCTTTCCGACGTCGAATGCGACAAACGGAATTGCTGGCAATCGACGATATTCACTTCTTGGCCGGAAAACCGTCGACGCAGGAAGAGTTTCTTCACACGTTTAACAGTATAGACATGGCGGGTAAACAGGTGGTACTCGCCTCTGACGCTCACCCGAAAATGATCGGACAGCTCTCGGAAAAGCTTGTCAACCGGTTCGTTTCGGGGATGGTTGTCAAGATCGATCTTCCCGACCGCCAGACGAGAGTCGCTATCTGCCGGCAATACGCAAAAAACGCCGGGATAACTCTCCCTGAGGCGGTATTGAAGTATATCACCGAGAACATCAAGACAAATGTCAGGGAGTTAGAAGGCGCGCTGGTGAAATTAATCGCTTTCGCCAGCCTTCAGAACGCCAGAATAAACCTTGATCTGGCAAGGGAAGTTCTCACCGAGCACCTTGCCAGGACCGATCCGATAGTCCACATCTGCGATATCGAATCTTCCGTAGCCGCTTATTTCGGGATTACTATCGCGAACCTCCATTCATCGAAAAAGAATAAAGTCATTGCGATGGCGCGTCATTTTGGTATGTACCTGGCCAGAAAGCTTACAAAAATGTCCTCTTTGGAGGTGGGAAGATTAATGGGCAAAAAGAACCACGCGACCGTCCTGTTCGCATGTAAAAAGGTCGAAGACCTCATAAAGCGGGATGCTCAGGTTTACTGGAACTCGCCTGAAGGGAACCGGGCCGTAAAAGCGAGGAATATTCTCGATATGCTCGAGAAGGATATCCTCGCCTGAAAGGCCGCCCCCCGGGACGTTCCTAAAAAGCATTTCATAACTTCAGAAAACAGCGTTATCAGATTAAGAAAAGTCATTTATATTGCCTGATTAGCTCTGGAGCTTCGCAGCTTTGTCGGCGCTGTTTCTATAGTTTTCTGACGGCGATGGTGTAAATAGGCCTTTTCCCCTTGAGGTATTTCCTTTCGAAGTTCGTACCGACCCATTCACCCTCATCGGCTCCTGCCGTCGGCAGAAAATCGATCTGCTCGATTCCCTGCCGGTCGGCAAGTACCGCCCGGATCTGTTCGAAATAGCCCGCGTGGTCCGTGGCGATCCGGATGGTGCCGGATTTTTTAAGGCACCGAAGCAGCTCTTTAAGATTTTCGCCGCAAATAAAACGTCTTTTATGATGGCGCTTTTTGGGCCACGGGTCGGGAAAATAAATATGGAAACAATCCACGGTTTCCGCCGGCACAAAGTTTTTTATGAAACCGGCGGCCTCGGTCCTTATGAGCCTGACATTTTTAATACCCCATCTGCCCAGGCGATCTACGGCGTAACGGTAGTATCTCCCGGCCCATTCGATACCGAGAAAATTTGCCTGCGGTTCTTTCCGGGCCTGGTTTACAAGAAACGTTCCCTTGCCTGAGCCGACCTCTATATGGAGGGGTCCTGTGCGTCCGAAAATAATTGAAAAATCTATTTTGCCCTCAAAATTCGATTCGTCGAGTGAAACCGACGAGTAATCTTTCAGAATCCTTCGCATACCTTAAAAATCCCGAAAAAAACACATTCTAAAGCTTTTATCCGGTTGAGGCCGGCTATTATAACCGGCCTTGGCGGTTATGCGAAGTTCGAATTCTTTCAGCGCCGCCTCTGCATCTAAAGTAGGCCATTTCTCTGTTCGATAAAACTTTATGAACCGGGTATCGCTGAAGGCGTATCTGCTTTCGGCGATAGCGGCAAGATGTCCTAAAGGAACAGAAAATGATATGGCAGTCGGCCAGTTCACGCCGTAAACAAATCGTTATAGACATCAGTACGCAGCGCGATTTTTTTCTTGCTGAGGGAAAGGCGTGTATACGAAACCACAGACGTGTGCTGGCAAATATTCGCAGGATAATGGCCTGGGCCAGGCACAAAAATCTGTCTGTTATCTCGACGTGCCAGATCTACCCCGGCAATAACGGCGGCTCGGCGATAGACTATTGTATTGACGGCACAGAAGGACAAAAAAAGATATCGTACACCCTTTTGAAAAGCCGCGCTACATTCGGAGCCGATGGAAGCGCCGATTTGCCCGGCGACATACTCAAACGATACCGACAGGTGATCCTCCACGAACGATCCGTCGATCCCTTCAACGAACCGCATACCGACAGGCTGCTGAGCGAAGTCAGGGCCAGCGAATTCATACTCATCGGGGCAAACGCCGAAAAAGCCGTGATGGCTATGGCCCTGGGGCTGCTGCAGCGCGGCAAGAAAGTCACTATTGTTACCGACGCCGTCGGTTCTTCCAACAGCAAAGAGGCGGACATGGCGTTTCGGAAGATGGAGGCAAAAGGCGCGAAACTGACCGAATCCAAAAAAATCGCCGGCGCTTCCCACCTTAAAACAGTTGGAATCTGCAACTGCAAGTTGTGTCGGGGCAACTCTCCCAAAGCATTTCTCAGGCTCGGCACAAGAAATTAAACAAACCCCTTAAAAATTGTGTTATAATCCCAAATCCTCTTTAGCGCGCAGCGTTTTTAATTATTGACATCGCCGTTTTGCTAAAATATATTCTCTTGTATTCGTTAATTCCATTGGTATCGATAAACCCTTTTGAGGAAAAT
>CAYNKU010000064.1:8645-10329 GCA_964397865.1 uncultured Pirellulales bacterium
TGGCGGCCTGATGGATTTGGGCCGGATAAAAAATTCCCTTCCGAAGGAGGCCTGTATATCGGTGATAAAGGGGTATTGCTCGCTCCTCACGGCGGCGATCCGGTGCTTATACCTGAAAGTAAGATGGCGGATTTCAAAAAACCACCGCAGCTATTTTCGAGAGAGCACAATCACTGGCAGCAGTGGGTGGCGGCGTGTAAGGGCGAAACTAAGGCGCTTTCAAATTTCGATTACGCCGGGCCCTTAACCGAGGCCGTGCTGCTGGGAAATATCGCCATAAAAACAGGCGAAAAACTCCGTTGGGACAGTAAAAATCTCAAAATAACAAACATCCCAGAAGCCAATGGCCTCCTGAGGCGTCCGTATCGCCAAGGCTGGTCGCTCTGAAACAAAAAATCGCGGGAGAATACTTATGCGAACTCAATCGAGGAGAGCGTTTTTGAGAAATTGCGGCCGGGCTGCCTCGGCTGCTGCTCTTTTTGCTTTACCGGGCTGCGCGGGATTGGCAAAAACCCGAGCCAAAACAAAAAAGCCCAATATTATCTTTATCCTCGCTGATGACCTCGGTTACGGGGACCTTAGCTGTTACGGGCAGAAGAAATTCCAGACACCAAATATTGACCGACTGGCCGAAGAAGGGATTCTTTTTACAGATCACTATTCCGGCAGTACTGTTTGCGCACCTTCTCGATGCAGCCTGATGGTCGGCCGGCATACGGGCCACGCTCTGGTCCGTGGAAACTACGAGATCGGACCGGGCGGTTTCGGCGCGGAACTTCCCCTTAGACCGGAAGATACAACTGTTGCCGAGGTACTAAAAAAGGCAGGTTACAAAACAGCCGTACTTGGAAAGTGGGGTATGGGTATCGACAATACCACCGGCCGGCCCAACAAAAAAGGGTTCGATTACTTCTTCGGTTTTCTCAACCAGGCGCACGCTCATTATTATTATCCCGAATATCTCTGGAGAAATCGCGAAAAGATCGAGCTGCCGGAAAACAAAAACGGTAAAAGAGGCCAATATTCACACGACCTTTTCATCGATGAGACACTGCGGTTTATGGAGCGAAGTAAAGACGGGCCTTTCTTTATCTATTGCGCGCTGACGATTCCTCACGCCGAACTGCTGGTACCCGAAGACTCTCTTAACCAGTTCAAGGGCAAATTCCCGGAAAAGCCTTATATCAAGAGCAACGCCGGCGGCAGTCCCGAAGACGGTTTCGGAGCCTACGCCTCGCAAGATTACCCCAAAGCGGCATTTGCCGGGATGGTGACAAGACTTGACCGCGACCTGGGTACAATAATGCGAAAATTAAAACAGCTTGGCATAGATGAAGACACTCTTGTGATATTTACCAGTGATAACGGCCCGCACAAAGAGGGCGGTGCGGACCCGGTATTCTTTAATAGTTCGGGTCCATTGAAAGGAACAAAACGTGATCTTTACGAAGGCGGGATTCGTGTGCCTTTTATCGCCCGCTGGCCCGGGAAGATCGAACCCGCCTCTGTCAGTAACCATCCGTCGGCCTTTTGGGATTTCCTTCCGACAGCCGCTGAAATTGCAAATGTAGAACCCGCAGAAAATATCGACGGGATATCATTTTTGCCGACGCTGCTGGGCAAATCCGGTAAACAGAAAAAACACCGAATTCTCTACTGGGAGTTTCATGAAAACAAAACCACC
>CAYNKU010000065.1:0-2616 GCA_964397865.1 uncultured Pirellulales bacterium
AAGTGCGAGGCCGTTTTGTGCGCCGGGCATGGCGCGTAGCTTATAGTGTGAAAGTTCCTTACGGGCCGTGATGAGCGGAACCGTTAGCCAAGAGCAACTGTGGTATCGTGAGGTATTATGGGAAAGGAAGCTGGAGGCAAAAGTCAGACTCGACGAACAGGAATCGGATATAAGGCTGTCTGTGCGGGGTAAAACGGCAATGTACGCAACAAGCCCGATACTCATTCGGACGCACAAGCAGTAAATCCGGCGAGGGCGGAGGGGTTTTCGATATTTTCGAGCAGTACGGCGGCTTCTTCAGGGACGCTCGGGCTAAGGGTGATAACTCGGTTTGCGGCCTGGCGGACGTTGACCATCAGTGCCTGGAGTTTTTTTGTGATCTTTGTTTCAATCTTAAGCAATTCCACGCGGGCTTTCAGGTACAGTTTTCGGGGGTCAGATCACCGTAAGGGATGGCTTTTTTTATTGTTTTTATTCCGTAAAACGCGTTGGTAAATAAAAAGTTATATTAATTACTGGTCATAATTCGGGGTCAGATCACAGGCATAAAAAGCAGGGGGTAGAAGTGTGCTTTAGTGCAAAATCACAGGGTGTTAATAAAGTTTTTGACCCCGCAAAGTAAAATATAGAAAAAGTTTCATTTCGTTTAGACTAAAATGTTCACTGGTGTGTCTTAGTAGTGGCGATCGTCAGTTTCGGAACTAATGGGTTGATCGAGATGTTTGAAGATAAATGGCTGGTCTGGAAATTCAAGCATGGCAGTAGTGATGCATTACGGCTGATTTACGAAAAGTACAAAAACGACCTGTTGGCGCTGGCTATTGCTCTTTCAAATGATAAGAAAAGTGCGGAAGATATAGTACACGATGTTTTCGTGGCATTTGCGCAATCAGCGGGGAAACTTCAATTGAGAGGCAGTCTTAAAAGTTACCTGTCGACATCTGTCGCGAATCGTGTACGTAATTTAGGCCGTGAAAAAGTCAAGCTGACTTTGGATATGGATGGCGTAGATATTGCCGCTAAAGATTCGGATCGGCCGGATAGATTAGTAATGTCAAAAGAACAATTGCAGCAAGTGGGTCGGGCTTTGGCTGGGCTTGCTTATCCACAGCGAGAGGTTGTAATTTTGCACCTTCAGTGTGGGTTAAAATTTAAGGAGATAGCTGATGTGCAGGGCGTTTCGGTTAATACGATCCAGAGCCGGTATCGGTATGGGTTGAATAAACTGCGGTCGATTTTAGATGGTGAGGTGGAGAAATGAACGCTGCGGAGAATATAGAAAATTTGATAAAGAAGTTTTGCGAAACAAAGAAGGCATCCATCATTACATCTGATGAGATGGACAAGAAAGTTCTTAATGACGCATTGGCGGAATATGAAAAATCAAACAATACAAATTCGGTGGCTAAGCCGCCGAATATTTGGAGAATGATCATGAATAAACCAATTACAAAACTCGCTACAGCAGCAGCCGTAATTTTAATCGGTATGCTGGCTATAACATTTTTAGATAAGACCGTGACGCCTGCCTGGGCAATCGAAGATACGATAGAATTATTGGCAGGACTCAATGGAATGCACTTTACAGGAACATTGCTGGATGAAGAAGGGAAAGAGGTTTCTTTTGAAGCATGGGCCAGAGCTAATGAAGAACAAACAGCTTCAAATCATCTTCGGATAGAAACCGAAACCGGTGCAATTCAAGTTGTTTCAGGAGATAAACGTTACCAATATGACCCAGCGACAGCGATAGTGAAACTTACAGAAGGTTACGGCGCAGCAATGAGCCCATGGCCCGGGGCTGATTTCTTCGAATCATTGAAAGAAATAGTATTGGATTGGAACGAAACTTACGGCAAAGACCCGGCAACAGGCAGGGACCGGGTTTTTGTTACATGCAGTCATCCGGCGGCACCGAGTCCGAGGTCATTTTGGTTCGAGTTCGACGTTGAATCCAAGCTGCCCGTAAGCATCAAACAATGGGAAAATATGAGGCGGGAAGGTAGACCTGGCATTAATGTAAAATCCCTTATCTTTTTCGAAACTTTGCCGGATGAATTATTTGATTTTAAGATACCCGAAAGTGCAGAAGTCGTACCCGCCCTTGCGGAAAGGAACGAGAAACTGCACGACCCGAATGCGGGAATGTTAGTTGGAGACATGACCCGGGAGCAGGCCGGCAGGGAAATTACAAGATGTTACTGGCAGGCTGTTATCGAAGGCGATTGGCAGACAGTTGCGGTATTGTACCCGGTATCAATCGCCGAGCAATGGGAATACAAATATAGAGGGAGTAACTTACAAGAGATCGTTAAGATCGAAGAGCCTTATGACGAACACGGATGCACTGTCGTGCCCTGTACAATAAAATTTGACAGCGACTTCACAAGGACAATAAATACGGCCGTAATATTCAGGGAAATCGACGGCCAACAGTCGTGCGTAATAGCTAACACATGGAGCCAAGGTTTGGATTAAGATGCAAATGTAAAATGATTATACAACTTTAGCCACAGATTAAACACAGGCCGGGTTGGGTAGCTCGGCCTTTTTTGTTTGGCCGCAGAGGGCATAAGGGCACAAGAGCATAAGAGCACAAGGGCATAAGGCAATACT
>CAYNKU010000065.1:2716-10247 GCA_964397865.1 uncultured Pirellulales bacterium
AGCGGGTAGCGTTTCATAGCGTGCAGCGTAGAGCGTGTAGCGGATAGTAGCGTGGAGCGTACAGCGTATAGAAAAAGTGGATTCCGCATCTCCCTTTGGGATGCCCAAGGCAAAGTGCGGGATGACAATAAAAAAGCGGGGATGACAAAGGATAAAGATTGCCGCGACCCTTTTAGGGCCTCGCAATGACCCTGCTTCACCCTGAGGGTTACGCAGGGCAGGCCCGCCTTCACCCTGAGGGTTACGGCGTGGCAGGCAGTAAAACAAACCTCCTGCGACCTAAGGCCCAGAGGTGCAGGGGGAAAAAGACAACCCACGGCAGTGCGGCGGGTTAACAAACCCGGCGATAAATCGCCGGGCTAACTAACAGGGAGAAAGTCCTTTTGTTTTTTATGGGGAAGGGTAAAATGGCGTATATCGTATTTCGTATGTCGTATTGCGTTAGTTGAATGCCGACTGCGTCGGCAGTTATTTTAACTTAGTGCGCCGTTTAGAATATGGATAAGTTGGAAGGTAAATATGGTGAGTCGGTAAGGCAGTTCGCGCGGGCGTGCGATTATCTGCCGGGGGGAGTGAATTCGCCTGTGCGGGCTTTCGGGGGTGTGGATATGCCGCCTTTATTTATCGATTCGGCGAAAGGTTCCAAAGTTCGCGATATCGACGGCAACGAGTATATCGATTACGTGGGTTCGTGGGGGCCGATGATCTTAGGGCATGCGCATCCGGCGGTTATAGAGGCGGTCGCGAAACAGGCGGCAAAGGGCACTTCCTTCGGGGCACCTACGGTTGCGGAGACCGAGCTGGCGGAAAGAATAATCGCCGGCTTCGAATCGATCGAGAAAGTGCGGATGGTCAGCAGCGGGACCGAAGCTGTTATGACGGCGATTCGGCTGGCACGGGCGCACACGAAAAAAGATATGATAGTCAAAATGGCAGGGTGTTATCACGGGCACAGTGACAGTCTTCTTGTCCGCGCGGGTTCGGGACTGGCGGAAGGCGCGAGGGTCTCGAGCGCGGGGGTGCCTGATTCGGTCGCGGCGGAGACGATCGTCGTCGAATATAACGATATCGAGGCGGTGCGGGCGGCATTTGAGCTTTATAAAGATAAAATCGCGGCGGTTCTCATCGAGCCGGTGGCGGCGAATATGGGAGTGGTGGTGCCGGGTGGGGGTTATCTGCGGGGGCTTCGGGATATCTGCGACGACAATGATGCGCTTTTGATATTCGATGAGGTGATAACGGGGTTTCGTGTCGCTTTCGGGGGGGCGCAGGAGCTTTACGGGACCCACGCGGATATTACGTGCCTTGGCAAGATCATCGGTGGGGGGCTTCCGATAGGGGCGTTCGGGGGGCGAGGTGAGATTATGGATATGCTTTCGCCGCTTGGGGGAGTATACCAGGCGGGGACACTGAGCGGCAATCCGCTGGCAACGGCGGCTGCCAATGCGACGCTTGAAATCCTGGCGAAAGGTGACTGCTACGGCAGGCTCGAAACTACCGCGTCAGCGCTGCAGGAGGGACTCAGTGGGGCGGCTGAAAAAGCGGGGGCAGCGGTGACTATAAATCGAGTGGGGTCGATTATGAGCTGCTTTTTTACCGACGGGGCTGTAAAGAACTTCGCGGACGTTCAGGCCACGGATATCGGGCGGTTCAAAAAATTCTTTTCCGAGATACTCGGGCGGGGTATTTATCTTGCGCCCAGCGCTTATGAGGCGATGTTCGTGTCACTGGCACACTCGGCTGAGGATATCGAAAGAACCGTTGCGGCGGCTGAGGAGAGTTTTGACAAAATAAAAGTTACTTAATTCTTGCACTGACACGGGCGGGACAAGATAATAACTCAAACTGACCGTCTGGTCAGTTTGAGCGTATTGCGTATTTCGTATGTCGTATTGCGTTAGTTGAGGCCGACTGTGTCGGCAATCGGGCAAATCGGAAAAAACTGATTGGGAGATAAAAAATGAATGATTTGCGTAACAATGCGGGCAATCTGGTGGATACCACCGACTGCCTCGAAGCGATCGATGTGTTCAAGGGCTGGAAGAACTTTTTATTTCTTATCGTTATTCTCTCGCTTGTTGTCCTTCAGGGAGCTTTCTGGCTGGTCAATACCGGGTTTGTTAAAACCTGCGAAGAAGCTTCGGCTGCGCCGGTCGTTACCGAAGCTGTCGAAGAAGTCGAGCAGGAAATTTCGCCTGCTGTTGTCGAAGAGGTTGAGCAGAGCGTTGTGGCCGCGGCGGCTGAGGAAGTGGAGACGGTTTTGCCTGAAGATGCGATCGAGGCGGCGGCGAAGGAGCTTGTTGCTGAAGCCAATATTGCCCCAGAGTCCGTTAAGGTCGTGGAGACCACAGAAGCCGAAGAACCCGCTGAAGCTGTTGACGTAGTCGAATCCGAAAAGCCCGCTGAAACAGCCAGGGCACCTTTCAAGCTCGATGCTATCTATCTTAACTGGATAATTCGATTCTGCAATTTCGCGGTTATAATCGCGGCGACGCTGTATTGCCTGACGATGATATTTAGTTTGAAGATATCGCTGCAGGGAAGGCTGGGGGGTATAAAGCATATTTCAAAGGCATTTTTCCTTTCACTGACGGCTCTTGTACTGCTGCTGCCGTGGCAGTTGGTTTTCGACGGTATACTTGCCGGTGTTATGTATACGCCGCAGCAGTTACTCGATGCCAATGTCACCGCGGCCGAAGGAACGATACTTGCGAAAATTTTTCTGTACCTGCGCTTTACGGGATACTGGCTGCTTTTGGTGTTTATCCTGATAGTTTCTCAACTGCGAAGCCGGCGATGGACAAAAGCGATACTGAAACGTCTCGAAGTTATTTAACAGTAATGCCGCTAAAGGTGGTTAATTAAAATGTCCAAGGCGCGGGTTGGTTTTATCGGTATGGGGATCATGGGAAGGCCTATGGCCTTAAACCTGCTCAAGGCAGGTTATCCGTTAACCGTTCATTCGCGTACGAAATCGAAGGCTGATTCGCTCGTGGCCAAAGGCGCGGTGTGGGCTGAGAATCCGGCTGAAGTTGCCGGGGGAAGTGATATTGTTATTACCTGTGTTCCCGATACGCCGGATGTAGAGCAGGTGCTGCTTGGTAAGAAGGGCGTCATCGAGGCTGCGAGGGAGGGGCTTATCTGTGTCGATATGAGTACGATATCGCCGACGGCGACGAAAGAGATGGGCGAAAAACTCTCGGCTGCCGGGGCGGTGCTGCTTGACGCTCCGATAAGCGGCGGCGAGATCGGCGCGATCGAAGGGGGGCTTTCGATAATGATGGGGGGGCCGGCTGAGGCGGTGGAGAAAGTCCGGCCTGTGATGGAAGTGATGGGCAAAACCGTCACGCATTGCGGCCCGCTCGGATGCGGGCAGATGACAAAGCTCACCAACCAGGTGATGGTGATCCATACCATAATGAGTATCGCTGAGGGTCTGGCGTTCGCTAAGAAAGCGGGGCTCGACCTCGAAACCACATTAAAGGTCACCTCGGCGGGTGCGGCGTCGAGCCACTCTTTAAAAGCGCTCGGGCCGAAGATACTGGCGGGTGATTTCAAGCCTGCGTTTATGGTGGATTTGCAGCAGAAAGACCTTCGGCTGGTGATGGAATACGCTGAGCAACTCAAACAGCCTTTGCCCGGGACGGCGCTGGTGAGGCAGCTTTTTACGGCGCTTCAGGCACAGGGGCGGGGGCGTGACGGTACGCAGGCGCTTATCGAGATAATCCGGCAATTAGGTAAATAGCGGGGGCGTCAAAATCAATTTGCCGGTAATCTTTTAATGTGACCGGGCGTATTCGGTAAGAACGCGGACGTTTTCAGGGGGTGTGCCTCGGGTTACTTCGCAGCCTGCGCCGACGATAAATCTTTTGCCGGCTTCTTTGTGACATTGTTCTACGGCCTTGTATATTTCTTCGGGGGTGCTGTCCTGGAGGACGGCGACCGGATCGATATTTCCGGCGACGACCTGGTCGGGGCCCATTTTCCCCCTGGCGTGTGAAACCGGAGTGTAATAATCCAAATCTATCATTTCGCAGCCGAGTTTGCCCATACCCTCACAAATCGCCCGCGTGTCGCCGCAGATATGCAGGCGGACGGTGGCGCCGAGTTCGTGGATTCCGTCGATGAGGCGTTTTTCATAGGGCCAGACAAATTCCTCGTAAAGCTGCGGGCCGATTAGCGAAGCGGCGGCGTCGCCGACGCCCATCAGGTCGACGCCGGCGGCGATCTGGCACTTCGCGAAATCGAGTTCCATATCGATGACGAATTCGAAGAGGTCGCGAATGAATTGCGGGTCCTCGAAAAAATCGGTCATTATAGTATTGATACCTCTAAGGTCGGCGCCTTCGGCGCATGGGCCTTCGATCCAGCCTTCGATAAGTTTGTCGGTGCCGACTTTTTCCTTAAAAAGTGCCGCGGCTTTTATGCGGTCTTGCATTCTGCCTCCGCCGAGGGGATCGGGTTTTTTCAGGGTAAGCAATTTACTCTTATCCGCCAGCAGTGAGTTTGCGCCGTCCATTGCGGGGGGGGAATCTTCTTTGAATATTATTGCTGCGCCGAGGTCCGCCGCTTCGCGGGTGGGGTCGGATATGCAGGAGACGTAGTCGAAATCGTATTTTTCGGCTGTTTTTATCTGGCCTTCGACGAGCACTTTATAATCGGCGGCGTATTGGCCGTATTTCTTGCCGATAAGGTCGCCGGCGAGCTGCATCGTAATCGGCATAAGGGGCAAATGATCGACGTCGTCGCCCTGGAACTTTGCCAAAATTCTTTCTCTGCCTGTCATTTGCATCACTCCTGTGAATGTGGTTTTTAAAGTCTGCGGTCGAGTTTGCGATAGCTTATCGCTTCGGAGATATGTTCGGATTCGATATTTTCCGCATCGGCGAGGTCGGCGATGGTTCGTGCGACCTTGCATATTTTGTCATGCGCCCGGGCGCTTAGGCCGAATTCCACCATCGCGTGTTTTAGCATTGCTTCAGCGGACGAATCGAGTGGGCAATACTTTTCCACCTGCTTATGGCTCATTTTGGCGTTGGTCATTATGCGTCCGTTGCCGAAACGCCGGGTTTGAATTGAACGGGCTTTTTGGACCTCTGATCTTATTGTTGCCGAATCGAGCTGGTCGGATTTGGCGCGGAGCTTGCTGAAGCCTACCGCAGTGACCTCGATGTGAATATCGATCCTGTCGACGAGTGGGCCGGAGATTTTCGAGAGGTATCTTTCGACTTGATTGGGGGTACATTTGCACCGCCTGCCTTCGGTGCCAAAGTATCCACAGGGGCAGGGATTCATTGCCGCGACCAGCATGAACTGGGCGGGAAATCTAAGCACGGCCTTTGCGCGTGAGACGGTGACGAAGCCGTCTTCGAGGGGCTGGCGGATCATTTCCAGAACCGAACGCGGGAATTCGGCGAACTCATCGAGGAAAAGTATGCCGTAATTGGCGAGTGACAATTCGCCGGGTCTTGGGTTTGTGCCGCCTCCGACGAGTGCGGGTCCGCTGGCCGAATGATGGGGCATTCGGACGGGTCTTGTCGCCATGAGGGCCTGGCCTTTTCCGAGCAGTCCGACGGATGAATATATTCGGGTGGTTTCGAGTGACTCGGCGAGTGATAAGGCGGGCAGGATCGTGGCGAGTCTCTGGGAGAGCATTGTTTTGCCGGCACCGGGCGGGCCGATCATCATTATATTATGGCTGCCGGCAGCAGCAATAGTAAGGGCTCTTTTGACGCTTTCCTGGCCCTTGACGTCGGCGAAATCGACTTCGTAGGTGCGGGCGATTTTGAAGAGCTCGTCGATATCCACGCATGTCGGTTCGAGCGGTAGTTGGCCGGTGAGAAATCCTACCGCCTGGGCGAGGGAGCCGACGCCGTAGACTTCGATATCCTCAACGACCGCGGCTTCGGCGGCGTTATCCAGCGGGACGATTATACCTTTGAAGCCGCTGGCTTTGGCGGTCATCGCCATGCTGAGAACTCCGTTGACCGGGCGCACCCTGCCGTCGAGGGCGAGTTCGCCGACAATCACATAATCCCCGGCGATAGTGCTCGCAAAGGCGCCGGTTCCGAGCAGCATTCCCAGCGCGATAGGCAGATCGAAGGCGGGGCCTGCTTTTTTGACATCGGCGGGGGCGAGGTTGACGACCGACTGGGTTCTTGGGTATTTGTAGCCGCAATTGACTATGGCGCTTCTGACGCGCTCGGTGCTTTCTTTCACCGCGGCGTCGGGCAGGCCCACGACGATGGTCTTATCGAAGCCGCCGCGGGCAACGTCGACCTCGACCTCGCAGATGAGGCCTTCAATTCCTTCGAGCGTAACACTGTGCAGCCTTGCGAGCATTGTTTTTTCCTGTTTAACAGTCAAATTATCCCCGGCATTCTAACAGCTTCGGGGCCATTTATCAACTCTTTTAATGACGTTATCAGGAACAAAAAGTCTGTTTGATGCGGCGAAGAAAGATAGAAGGTATATTTGACACGATGATGAAAAAGGCGGTTAATCTATAAGTGATCGTTCTTGAAGCAACCTAAGGCAAAGTTGATAAAGGCAAAACTTTTAATCAAGGCGAGCAGTTTCTGCAAAACGTTGCTGATGGGGTAGGCGTGCCGGTAACAGGATATAAAGGCGAAGTGAAAATGTTTGGCGTGACATTCACAGAGTCTGTCACAAAGAAACCAAAAGACAAAAACAGCAAAAGCTCCAGCGGCAGCACCAATACGAAGATAACTTCTATCAAAGGCTGGCGGGACTACAGAAAAAGCGTCGACTACGACGCCGGCGTCTACAAAAAAGAATCCGAAGACAAATAAAACCGCTAAACTTACTGACCACTCAAAGTCAACTGAAACTTTATGCTCAAAATCCGGGGTGCTTGAAACGATTTTAAGACCGGAACAAGTTTAGGCTCAGCCTCACGGAGCAATTTAACTATTTGTTCCGGCTTGTGGTACTTCCTTTTCATAAGAGTATCCTTTCTGTAAAAACCAACTCATCATATCGGATACTCTCTAATTGGCAATGGTACAGTTTTCGGGGGTCAGGCCATAATTTTGCAACTACTGTTGCATTTTGCGACTACCTGTGCTATTATGATAAAAAATGGAAAATAAAGAACAAAATGTTATTCTGAATTCGATAAGTGAAGGTGTTTTTACAGTTGATCTTGATTGGCGGATCACTTCCTTTAACCGGGCAGCAGAAGAGATAACCGGTATCAAGCGTCAAGAGGCTGTCGGCAAACACTGCAGGGACGTTCTGCAAGCAGATGTCTGCGAAACTGATTGTACACTGGCGGCAACAATGCAAACCGGCAAACCCATAATGAATAAAGCCGTACACATTATCGATGCCAACGGCAAAAGAAGGGCAATCACCATATCGACAGCTTTATTAAAAGATTCCAAGGGTAAAGTCATTGGCGGAGTTGAAACGTTTCGTGACATCAGTACGATTGAACAACTTCGTAAGGAAATCGAAGGTCGATATTCCTGTGAAGATATAATCAGCCAAAGTCATAAAATGCAGAACC
>CAYNKU010000066.1:0-5726 GCA_964397865.1 uncultured Pirellulales bacterium
TCGAAACCCAAAAAGTACGGTACAAATCGCGAACTATTCGTTATAATGCCCCGGCAGATAAAATATTAACTTTATGAACGGATTTCATATGCTCGAAAAAAAGGAAATAAAGTATCCTGATTACCGGTGGGTGATTTTGCTGCTGGTTTTTCTGGCGACGATGATCAACTACCTCGACAGGATCGTCATTTACACAACCGCGCCGGTGATTATGGAGGATTTAAGTCTTAGCGAAAAACAATATGGATATATCCTTACTGCGTTTACGATGATGTACGCGGTGGGTTTTCTCTTTGTCGGTAAGATCATCGACCGGCTTGGCACCAAACTCGGCTACCTGCTTTCGATGATAACATGGTCATTCGCGGCGACGCTGACGGGCCTTTCCAAATCACTGTTTTCACTCATTACCTGGCGAGGGGTTTTGGGGATAACGCAGAGCGGCAACTTTCCGGCCGCCATCAAGGCAACGGCTGAATGGTTTCCTCCGAAGCAGCGTGCGCTGGCGGTTTCGCTTTTCAACAGCGGGCCTCATATCGCACAGATACTCGGTCCGCCGGTTATCGCCCTTTTGGCGCTTCAGGTTGGGTGGCGATTGACGGTTGTTATCCTTGGGCTGGCGGGAGTTGTGCTGGCGGGGTTGTGGAAGCTGGTCTATAAGCACCCGGAGCATTTAAATGATGAAAACACCTCACCGGTTGCACAGACACCCATCCCGAAAAAACGCATCCCCTGGACAACACTGATAAAAGATAAACGAACATGGGGGATAATGGCAGGTAAGTTCTGCACGGACCCGGTATGGTGGTTCTATATATCCTGGCTGCCGGTGTACTTAAATGACAAACACGGCTTTGACCTCAAGCAGATCGGTTTTGCTATACCGGTAATATATATTTCCGCGATCATTATGGCGAATATCGCGGGCTGGTATTCGGGCCGACTAGTCACCAGGGGCTGGAGCGATTACAAGGCGAGAAAATGCGTAATGCTTATTTGCGCGATGTGTCTGCCTTTTACAGCTTTGAGCGCTCTTAGTCCGAGTCCATGGATAATCATCCTGCTGGTCTCGATCGCCACAGGCGCGCACAGCGGATACTCAGCGAATATATTCACCTTAGCCAGCGACTGCTTTCCGCCCGAAGCTGTGGCTACGATAACCGGTCTTGGCGGTTTTGCGGGTTCGTTCGGCGGAGCGATCATCTCCTCTTATATAGCGGGTCTTATCATAAAACATTTCGGGTATGTCCCGCTCTTTATACTGATGGGCTTTATGCATCCGATATCGATGCTGTTCATACACCTGCTTGTAAAAAAAGGGCCTGAAAAGATACCCGCGGCTGTTGATTCGGGGTGCGAATAATGGCCGAACTCACCAGCCGAGAACGAATTGAAAAGGCGCTGGATCACCAGCAGGTCGACCAGGCGCCGATCGATTTCGGGGCGAGCCGGATTACGGGGATTTCCGCTATCGCGTATAAGAATCTGCTCGAATACCTCGGGGTGCAGGAAGATATCCATGTTTACGACATCAAGCAGCAGTTGGCGTTGCCGTCGCTTGAGATGACAAACCGTATGGGCGGCGACGTGGTGGGGATCAACCGGCTGGGGCCTACTACCGCAATGCCGTTTTTGGAGATCGATCGCTTCAAGGACGGCAAACTGACCGACGGCTCGCCCTGTAAGCTACCCGAGGCCTGTGATATGATATCCCGCGGCGACGGCGCATTCGATATTGTTTATGAAGGTAATGTTGTCGCCAGCAGGACGCGATTTTCGCTGTATTTCGATATCGCTCCGTGCGAACTGCAATACGCTGAGACGAAAAAAGATATCGATAAATGGGAGTTCCCCGATCCCTGGAGCGATCGAGAGGAAAAATTTCTCAAGGACCAGGTTGATCGCCTCTATCACAAAACCGATAAGGCGCTTTTCGCATCGCTGCCGCAGATGAACTCATCGTTTTTCGAACTGGGGGCGACGTTGTTCGGTTTTGAGACATTTATGACGGATCTGCTGCTTAAGCGCGATATGATCGAATACTGGCTTGACAAGCTGCTCGATCATGATTTTGAAATTCTCGACAAGTACCTCGCCGTCGCGGGGCTTTATATTTCCGTTATTGGTATGAGTGATGACTTCGGCGCGCAGGAGGCTCTTATGATCCGGCCGGAGCTTTATCGCGAAATATTCAAACCGCGACAGAAGAAATGGATCGAATTCGTAAGGAATCGCACTGACGCGAAGATTTTTCTGCACTGCGATGGTATGATCGACCCTATTATCGAGGATTTTATCGAGGTCGGGATCGATATATTAAACCCGCTGCAAAGTTCGGCTAAAGGTATGGACCCCAAAAGAATAAAAATTGAATACGGCAAAGACCTGTGCTTCTGGGGCGGCGGAGTCGAGACCCAGTCGACGCTTCCCTTCGGCACGGTCGATGACATCCGGCGTCAGGTCAAAGAGCGAATCGATATTTTAAGCGGGGGGGGTGGTTTTGTCTTCGCGACGATTCACAATATCCAGGCGGATGTCACACCTGAAAAGATCCTGACGGTCTTTGACACCGCGCAGAACTATCGGGGCCAAATCAAATAGACTCTTGTTTTTTCATTTCTTCTCGCCAGAGTCTTTTTTTGCCGCAGGGCCTGATGTTTGCACCGGGCATATCGAGCAGGGCGTCGCCTATATCTTCTCGCATTTTCTGAGCGAGTTTGGTAAGCCTTTCGACAACTTGCGGGTATTCGGCTGAGACGTCGCGGGATTCGGCGATATCGTTTTTGAGGTCAAAGAGGGCCGGGCCGATATCTTTTCTTACGGACTTTCCCGGCAGACCACCGGAACCAGGCTCTGTTATATCGGCGTAGGTGTGTTTCAAATGCAGTTTCCATCTGCCGCTGCGCACGGCGTGGAGCTGTCTGCCGCTGTAAAAATAAAATGCCTCGTGCGGACTCTTTGCGCCGGGACTGCCTGCCATGAGGGGCCAGATGTTTTTGCCGTCGATTTTTTTCTCGGGCAGTTTTGCGCCCGCCAGCGCGGCAAAGGTCGGCAATATATCCATATTCGCTGCCACTTCGCCGCAGACGGTTCCAGCGGGTATTTTACCGGGCCATCGCATAATGCAGGGCTCACGCTGGCCGCCGTCGAAAGTGGTACCTTTGCCTTCGCGGAGTGGGCCGGCCGAGCCGCCGTGATCACCGAAAAGAAGCCAGGGGCCGTTGTCGGAAGTAAATATCACGAGCGTATCTTCGTCAATGCCGCAGCGCTTCAGCGTATTGAGGATTTGCCCTACCGACCAGTCGATCTCCATTATTACGTCGCCGTAAAGACCCTGTTTGGATTTGCCTTTGAATTTATCGGAAACGAATAAAGGTACGTGCGGCATCGAATGTGCCAGGTACAGCAGGAAGGGTTTGTTTTTATTTTTCTCGATGAACTTTACCGACCGCTCGGTATACCAGGTGGTTAGCTGTCTCTGGTCGGGGTTGTAATCGATAATCCTGTCGCCGTCGAGAAGGGGCAGGTCGGGGAAATGCCACCTATCGTGCTCGAAATGCTCCGACCACATATCGTTGGAATAGGGCAGGCCGAAATATTCGTCGAAGCCGTGGCGCATGGGCAGGAACTGGGGATGATGACCCAAGTGCCATTTTCCGAAACAGGCCGTCGCGTAGCCGCGGGTTTTTAAAACCTCGGCAACGGTTTGTTCTTCGCTGCTGATACCGGTTTTACTGCTTGGGAACAAGACGCTCTGCAGGCCTATTCGCTGGGGATAGCAGCCTGTCATCAGGGCCGCTCGTGAAGGCGTACACACCGGGGCGCAGGCATAAAAGTTCGTAAATCGCATTCCTTCAGCCGCCATTTTGTCGAGGTTAGGCGTCTGGAAACCTTCGGCGCCGTAACAGCCGACGTCGCCATAGCCCTGGTCGTCACAGAAGATAATAACGAAGTTCGGTTTTTTGGTGCCGCCGAAGATTCTGCGCGGCAGAGACCGCCGGCCTGTCAGTGATTCCATACATCCTGAAAGCATAGTTGCCGAGGTTGTCGATGCAGCAGCTGCCAAAGCTTTGCGGATAAACTGGCGCCTGTTAATTGGAGAGGTCATAATTTCTCCTTCTGTGCTCGTAAAAGTTTTGAAACCGGTTCTACATCTTGACGCCGCATTTTTTTGCCCAGTCGAGATACTGTTTTTTCAGCTGCTCGACTTTTTTCGGGTATTTGTCGGCGAGGTCATTTAGTTCGGTCCGGTCGGATTCCATATCGTAAAGCTCCCATTTGCCTCTTTTTGCGCAGACGAGCTTCCACTTACCCTGGCGCATAGCGCGGTTGCCCATGTGTTCCCAGAAGAGGGTTTTGTGGCCTTTGCGTTTAGAGCCCTTGAATATCGGTATGAGGCTTTTGCCTTCTGTGGCGAGAACATCGCGGCCCTGATAGGTCTTCGGATATTCGGCGCCTGCTATCTCGCAGCAGGTCGGCATAATATCGATGATGTGTCCGAGTTGGTCGGTCAGTTTGCCTTTTCGTTTTATCACGGCGGGCCACCTGGCGATCAGCGGCGTTGCTATGCCACCCTCGTGCACATAGAATTTGTAAAAACGAAAGGGGGTGTTGCTGGCATTCGCCCAGCTTCGGCCGTAGCTGGTATAAGAATCCACGCCGCCGGGGGGCAGAGGGTTTTTCTCCTTGTCGAAATCGGATATCATCACCTCGTTGCATCCGCCGTTATCCGACAGGAACATTACAAGGGTGTTTTCCTCTTTGCCGAGGGCTTTTAGCCTGACGAGTATTTTTCCAATCCCGCGGTCCATGCAATTTACCTGCGCGGCATAGATGGCCATTTTGAGGTCTTCGCGGTCTTTGTCTTCTACGGAGTCCCAATTCTGTACACCATCATCGGGGGGAGCCAAAGACCATTTCTTTTTGACGATTCCCATTTTGAGTTGTCTTTCGTGGCGGGCTTTTTGTATCTCACTCCAGCCGCATTTATATTTGCCGCGGTATCTGGCGATATCTTCGGGCCACGCATGTAGGGGCCAGTGCGGCGCGGTATAGGGTACGTATAGAAAGAAAGGCTCATCGCCGGTGCCGTGGGAATCAAGCAGTTCGACGGCGTGGTCGGTGATTGCGTCGGTCATATAGAAGCCTTCCTTTGGCGGCATATAACGCTCACCATCCAGGGCCATCTTTCGTTTCATTCCCCTGAACTTTGTTTTAGTGATATCGAAATAATTCGCCGCGCCGCTTATGAGTCCGAAATATTTTTCGAAGCCCCTGTCGGTAGGCCAGTGCGGCCTGTTCTCGCCGACGTGCCATTTGCCCGACATAAGCGTTCTGTAGCCGTGCTGCCTGAGGACCTCGGCTATTGTTACGCATTTTTCATTTAGGTAACCCTGGTAGGGGCCGGGGCCTTTGCCGTTAACCATACCGCCCATACCCGCCTGGTGGGGATAGAGACCTGTTAAAAGCGATGCCCGGGTGGGACAGCAGCGGGCCGCGTTATAGAACTGTGTAAAGCGAAGTCCTTCGGCGGCCAAAGCGTCTATATTGGGTGTGTCAATTTCGCCGCCGTAACAGCCGATATCGCTGTAGCCCATATCGTCGGCCATGATCAGAATTATATTAGGCCGATTTGTGGGGGCGTCTTCGCCTCGCCTCGAAGCCGGTGACATTGCAAAGCCCAGGCCCGGCGCCACCGCAACGGATGCTGCGGCCGCGGCAAATCT
>CAYNKU010000066.1:5826-10112 GCA_964397865.1 uncultured Pirellulales bacterium
TTGTCGATCTCGTGCGGGTCGTTTTGCAGATCATAAAGCTCGAATTCAGGTCGGTTCATATAAGAAGCAATCGTTCGCTTGCCATATTTCTTCGCGCCGGCTCTTATCACGCCCTGCCAGGTCGGGCTTTCCCAAAGGTCTCTGGCGAATGGATACTGCTGCTCATAAGCGAGGTTCCATATCAGTTTATATCTTCTTTGGCGGATGACGCGCATCGGGTAATACATGGTCACTTCGTGGAAGGTATGGGAGGCGTACACTTCGTCCCAGCCTGCGGGATTTTCCTCGTCGAGGATGCTGAAGAAAGATCGGCCGTGGAAGTTTTTGGGATTAGGCTCACCGCAGGCGAAATCCAGGATGGTGGGGGTGATATCGGTCCAGCTTATCATGGCGCTACTGACGACGCCGTGTTTTTTCTGTCGGGGGTCGCGGACTATACAGGGCAGGCGAATTCCCGGCTCATACACGGTCGTCTTGGCGCCGGCAAATGCTATACCGTTATCGGAGATATAAATCACAACGGTATTATCCCACTTGCCTGATTTTTTTATAATTTCGATCAGTCTGCCGACTCCGGCGTCCATTCGCGAAACCGACTGGTAGTACTGGGCGAGTTCGGCGCGACATTGGGTCGTATCCGGGAGAAACGGCGGCACGATGACATCGGCCGGGTCGTATTCAACCGGCTCTATGCCGGGATATTTTTGATTGTTGCCGAAAGGATTCGGCTTATCGTAGGGGGTACTTTTAAAGGGATTGCTGCGATGGGGGTCGTCGGTACAGTAGTAAAGGAGGAATGGTCTTTCGTCGTCGGCGTTTATGAAATCGGAGCAGTTTTCGGCCATTTGGACACTATGGCGTGCCCGGCCGGGTATCGCGACATCGAATTTATAAGTGTTTTCCGGGGCGACGTGATATTTGCCGATCCGCGCTGTTCGGTATCCGTTTTGATTCATCAATACCGGCAGGGACTGGATATTGTCGGAGGTACTGAAACGATGATAGCTGTGCTGCAGGCCATATTGGCCGGTGGCGTGATTGTGGAGGCCGGTGAGGATAACCGAGCGGCTCGGGCTGCAGCTTGCGGAGGTGCAGAAAGCGTTTGTAAAACGCGTTCCTTCGGCGGCGAGGGCATCCAGATTGGGCGTTCGGATAACTTTGTTGCCGTAACAGCCCAGAGCGTCGCAGCCGTGGTCGTCGCTGACAATCAGGACAACGTTAGGTCTTGCGATATTAGGGCCCATCGCCCTGCCGGCATAAGCTTTGGCGCCCAGGACGCCGGCTGCGCCTGCCGCCATGGTTTTTATAAAATCGCGTCGATTCATTTTATTTCCCGTTAAAGAACTATTCAGTCCAGGTAAATTTTATCGCCGGGTTTTATTTCCGGTATTTTATCGATCTTCGATTTGATATCATCCTTTTCCAGCGCAAAAGACGGCGCTATTTCAATCAGGCAATCGGCGGAGCCGTCGGGCTTTCTCGGAATTTTAATGCCCGCGTCTTCGAGCCATCCGGCGGCCCGTTCAACGGCGATGGCTTTGGCGCTTTTGGCGCTGTCGATGCCGGTTGCGTTTTTAGCCGGCGCAAATTCCTGGCCTCGGATCGTCTCTAAAATTATCGACTTTTCGGCAAGCGGGATGGCGTCGAAGACGAAGCTCTCTAACTTTACGCCGTTAGGTTCTTCGGGGCTAACGGGGCTACCGCTTCCGTCGATATGCTCGATTTTTTTTACCGCCCTGTGAAGGTGCAGTGAGAAGCCACCGGCGTTGAGCTGCTCTATGAAATCGCGGTTGATAATATGGATTCCGATACTGCCAAGCTCGAATACCAGGGAGCCGTCTTTGTTTCGTCTGTGGGCCGCTTCGTCGGGCAGATCGCTGTACTCTATCACCGTTACCTTGCCGTCCACAAGGCAGAAATTTCCGACCTTTTCAAGGGGCCCGGTCTTAATAACGGCCTTGGAGCTCATCCGGGCCTTATCTATCGCGTGAAGTCCGATAAACAAAGGATCGAAGAAATTGACAAGACAATTGTCAACCTGCCAGTAGCTGAGTAATTCTACGCCTCGGCGTTTCATATCCTTTATCGCACCGCTTTTATACAGCGCCCGCAGCGAGCCGCCATGGCCATCGGGCGAGCAGGCAATTTGGGCCTTGTCGGTCATCAGGATTTTGCCGTCGAAGCTGAAATTAGGTAAAGTGCCCTGCTGAAATATAAAAACATCCTCGGCGGGGAGTCCATAATAGTCATTATCTTTGAAAATCCGCCTGGTTTGGGCGTCATTGAGGGGGCTGGTCATAATATACCATGGTAATCGCGACTGATACTTCTCGCGGACGGCCGCGATGGTTTCAGCAAATATCCGGAAAAGTGTTTTTCCCGTAACCGGGCCGATGGGGAAATCGCCCTTGGGGCCGTCAAAACCGAGCCTTGTGCCCTGACCGCCGGCCACCACGAACGCCGCGACCCTGCCTGCCGCTATCAAATCCGCCCCAACGGCCCTTGCTTGAGCATATTTTTGTTGGGCATCGGGGTCGGCGGGGATATGGCTGTAATAACCGGCAGGGGCGAAATCCTTTGGTATGGATGTATAAGTGTTTGCTTTGACATATTTTGCGATCCATTCGTCGATCTTTGCCAAATCGAGCTGCCCGATCTGCTCCAGAAGGGATTTTTTCTGATCGTTATCGAGCTGATCCCAGAAATTCAGGATATGGCCCTGATTGTGCTGTTTTAGGAGCGCTGCGGCCTTTTCAATCGTTTTTTCAGTCATAAATCGCCTAAAAGTCCGAAAAAAGCTGTTAAATTAACGGAAATACAAATACTAAGCAATTTGAAAAATTTTTCAAGAAATTAGGGAATTTTGACGAAATTTGTTTGACAGAACACTTTGTTTGTGATATTCTTCGTATAGAGACAGATAGGTTCGGAGCCCTAATTATATAATTTGTCATCATTTTCTTTTATCATTTCCTGAACCTGCCTGGAAAAGTGGTTTTGGTTTTCTTTTACACTGCTGTGTCAAGATAGGTCTGCTGGGCAAAAAAGAGAATTCTGAAGTATTTGACAGGTAAAATTCGGTTTTATGTTTTTTCCAGCCGTTCGTGACAAAATATTATTAAAGAGACACGCAAAAAAATCGGATTTAGAGGTTTAAAGCGCTATTATGTTGTTGTGTATATAACAACTAAGTAAGCTCCAAAGCGGCTGAGCTTGCGAGTCTCGAAAGTTAAGAAGGAGAAAAGCAATGAGAAAGAAAGGTTTTACATTAGTTGAGCTGCTGGTCGTTATCGCGATCATAGCTCTGTTGATGGGCATTTTAATGCCCGCGCTGGCGAAGGTCAGGCAGATCGCCTACCGCATGGTCTGCGGCTCGAATCTCTCCGGTATCGGAAAGGCTATGCTGATCTATGCACATGACAACGAAGAGCAGTTCCCCCGCACAGGCGGCCGAGACAGCTATTGGGACACTGGGGGCGAATTAACTGGGTGGGATTCAACTCAGGGCCAATTTCTAGCTTTTCCCGGAGGCAAGTCAACGGCAACATCGTGTCTTTATCTTCTCGTCAAGTATGCTGATGTTACACCCAAGCAGTTCATATGCAGAGGCGATATCGGAGCAGAAGTCTTTGAACTAACTGATGAATCAGGTGTTCAAACCGATTTTGAACTTATCGACGCATGGGATTTCGGGGAGACCCCGGCCGAGCATTGCAGTTATGCCTATCATTTGCCTCATGGCATAAAAAGAGATGCTACGAATCCTGCCCGTCCGATGAGTCCGGTACAGAACCCGGCGAGCCCGCTTTGTGCCGACAGGAATCCATATATTGACAAAAACGCCGCTATCTACCTTGATGATTCCGAATTAGAAGATCCTGATCTTATTACAGATCCCGATCCCGATAATCCCGGAGGAAAGCTTTACTTAGATGATGACAGAAAAGGTAATGCCGCGCCGCATCAGAGAGAAGGGCAAAACGTGCTGTTTCTCGACACCCATGTTGGTTTTGAAAGGTTCCCGAATGTAGGTATTGAAAACGACAATATTTACAGGTACTGGAATTCATATACTCCCGGATCTCGAGATGTTGAAGACGAAGAAAGGCAGATCGGCGGACAGGCGCCCGAAAACAATGGCGATGGTGTGCCTCAGGACTTCAGGGACGCGTATCTTGTGGTAGAAAAGAATTGATTTTTGCCTGATTTTTTACGAACGGCCTTGCACCTCAAGTGCGAGGCCGTTTTGTGCGCCGGGCATGGCGCGTAGCTTATAGTGTGAAAGT
>CAYNKU010000067.1:0-1745 GCA_964397865.1 uncultured Pirellulales bacterium
TGTATACGACAATGTTCCTGATGCATGGGCGGTAGGAGGTAAAGTGATACCGATATGGGATGCAGAACGGCCGGCCTGGCTTACAAAGAATTATTATCGTTCTCTAAGCTTAGTAGAATGGGGTGATACCTCTAGGGCTTTGGTTTGGCCGGAAAGAATTATCGGTACAAATTGTTCATTTAGAAGACAGGTTTTCAGTGATATTGGTTATTTTGACACAAGCCTGGGACGTATCGGTCCGGCTATGCTTGGAAATGAAGACACTGAAATTCAACAAAGAATTCACAGCCTTAATCGACTGGTTTATTATACTCCCGAAGCAATAGTATATCATCATGTGCCGGCATCACGTATGACAAAAGAATATTTTCAGTCCCGTGAAGAGGGAACAAAAGTATCAAGAGCAATAATGGAGTTGCGTTTACAAGGCCGGGATCAAGAAGTAGAGCAAATGGCCGGGAAAATATGCCGGGAATCAATCTCTACGATGCAGCTCCAAAATAAACTACAAGGCAGCAGTCGATTTGAAGTTTCCCAGCCGCAATTGACAAAATCCCGGCGAATCGATGCTTTATATGATAAGATAAGGGCTAATTCCAGCAGGATTCTAATGCAGAACAAGGATAAATATCGCGGCCGGCGCTGCGTGATTATAGGGAATGGACCAAGTTTGAATAACACAGATCTTTCACTTTTAAAAAACGAATACACCTTCGGATTGAACAAAATCCATTTATTATTTGACCGTATTACTTGGAGACCTACATTTTACGCTTGTGTTAATCCATTTGTTATTGAACAAAGCGGCCAACAAATTCTTAATGACATACCCGGATTAAAATTTCTCGACTTCGCGTCATTTAAATACCTTCCTTATATGGAAAATATTGTCTATCTCGTATCCTCGCGGGAAAAAGGCTTTTCTACCAATCCGTGCGAAGTAATATTTCAATCATCTACAGTTACGTATGTAGCGATGCAGCTTGCATACTATCTCGGCTTTGATGAAACTTTCCTGGTTGGAACAGATCATTTTTACAAAGCAGCAGAGAAAGGTATGCCAAACCAGGTGGTTACTCAAGATGAACCGGATAACGACCATTTTGATCCAAATTATTTCGAGAAAGGTTGTCAATGGCATTTGCCTGATTTAAAAGGCTCAGAACAAGGCTACCGCTTAGCCAGGGAAACATATGAAAAGGCAGGTAAAAAAATATACGATGCTACTGTTGGCGGTCATTTGAGTGTATTTGAAAAAGTTGATTTTTACGATGTTTTTGGAAAGACAGAGAACCCTTCTCTTTACACCTCAACGCCAAAAGGTTTGATCACAAATCATTAACACAGCTTTTCGGAATAATTTCGACCTCGAATTGTAAAATTTTTTGCTATCCCGGTTGGTTCCGGCAAATCCACATATAAGGCCGGTACCACCTTCACTGATAGTTCATCAAAAAAACGCGAAACTTTCTTGACGCTACTGAGCAGATGATGTCCCCGCTATTAAGACCTGGAGATAAAATCCGGGCCTTTTTTTTATGCGCATTGAAACTACAGGGTTTATATCGAGGTTTTCATCTTATAAATTACGCCGCAAAAACAAATAATTGTCAATCCTTGACATATTGTCTTTTTTGTATACTGAGAAGTTTTCTTAAAAATTCAAAAGTAGTTTCCCTGATAGCTGAAACAGGCATTTCCCTGATATACAAATGCCAACCGTTTTATTATATTTGGGGTGTATA
>CAYNKU010000067.1:1845-10102 GCA_964397865.1 uncultured Pirellulales bacterium
GCCGTTCGGGCTGCCAAAGATACGATAACCGGTTCCGCAGGGGTGGGTATTTCTACCGGCTTGGGAGTTGCGGCAGCCAACGCTGTTGTTGGTACTTTTGGCAGTATGGTAGTTGTTCCGGTGGCGGCTGGTGCTGTTACAGCGTATTTGAGTATGGCGGTCTGGGACAAGTTATTCTTTGCGGGGAAGGTTGCTGCGAAAGCCAGTTAATTCGATCATATTTCAGGAAAGGGGGCTAAAAAATGTCCGTAGAGTATTACAGAAGGCCGGCGATGTATTTGGGGAGAATGGGTTATGCGCTAAGGCATGGCTATCCGGTATATGCAACCAGATATGCAGCCAGAGGCGCAGGTACTATTTTGGGGTTATCGCTTGCAACGGCACTGACAGTTGGCGCTGGTATACTTCTTGTCGCAGGGGCAATAGGTTTAATGACATCAGGCAAAAAGTCAAAAGCTTGATAGCTATAATAACTTTTTCTGTTTTAAGTATTGAGCTGATTCCGCGTTTTTGAAAGCGGACTACGGTAAAAAAGAGTGTCTATATGAAAATAAATGAATACGAAGCAACGAGCCTGAGAAAGATAAAGAAATGGGAGAAGGAAAAACACAAAGGTTTTCATAAGAAAGTACTTGATATTACTTCAAAACCGGTGGATTATGTGATTGACAAGATTGGGTCGGAGAAGTTCAAGCAGTTTGAAAACGCTATAGAGAAAACAGTTACAAATTTACTGCACACATCAACTTTCACTGTGGATCCGGAAGAACTTATAAAACGTGCGCATGCCCACGGTATAAGGATAAAGGAACTGTCGGAACTAAAGACATGCGGCCTGGAACTGCTTGATGACTGCAATCGTGAGCATATAAACTTTCATGAAAAAGCGAGCGCTATTCAGGGTGCTGTGGCAGGGCTTGGAGGCGTATTGACAGCGACAGTGGATTTGACGGCGGTTCTGGTTCAGGATTTTCACATGATTCAGGAAATCGCGTTTTGCTATGGTTATGACCCTAATGATATTATTGAGAAGGAGATAATATTGAGAATAATCGAAATCGGTATCGGCGGCTCAGAGATAAAATTCAAAGCCTTAAAAGAGATCGATTCCTTAAAGAAAATCAAGAGCAAGCCGGGCAGGAAAACCACGACTAAAAAAAGTGCTGCGGTTATGGGATCGAAAGCTCTTGAAGAGTATATAGAACACCTCACTACAGCTCTGATAGTTCGGTTGGTGCCGCGAGCTTTGCCTGTAGTATCGATGGCGGTCAGTGCCCATTCGAATCACGAGATGATAGAACATTCGGGCAATGCCGCTTTTATGGTTTACAGAAAGAGATTTATCGAAAGAAAGAAGGAGATATAGCTATGGCAGCGGAACAAGAAAATGCAGACAGTGTTTCCGATAGTCCTGTTTATATTGCGATCAATATGTCAAAAATAGCTAACAATGACAAGAGCCTACAACTTGCCAGAAGTGTCGGGCCGCGAGTTTGTATAACAACAGCTTCTCATCCCGGGTTTGTTGGCTTTCAGGTGAATTTTCAAACCGGGATATTGCCGTTTGCGGGCCGATACGGCGGCGGTAGTCTGCATATGGAAAAAGAGCTGAATCCCATTCGTATGTATCAATATACTATGTGGAAAAGCTGGGCCGATCACGACGAATTTCATCAGCAGTACTTTAACAATGTATTTGAATTATGCGGGAGCTGCATGTCAATGGTGATAGAGGGGCCCTGGGAGCCTGTTTACAGTATCATTAAAGCGAAGATGCCGCCGGTAAGGTCGATGGGGCAAATTACAGATCTGGCAGCGGACATGCGACAAAACAAAGAGTTTGTCCGATTTGCAACGCCCAAGCGTTGTGTAGCTATTGCCGAGCATGTTGTAAAAAACGAAGTCGATTTCGAGCAAGGGGCAGTTGAAACAATGGAACTGCTTTCAGGGTCTACCGGTTTTCTTGGTTATATGGTTCTCAAGCAGATAGGCGTTTCTGCATGGGGAAGTTTTATGCTGGATTCGGATTCGATGACTGAATCACTGATGACTTTGGGGGCGAACCCGCCGAAGAATCCAAAGCCATTGTTTGCAACATCCGATGCCAAGCCGCATCCTGCGGAGTATTTGATTCATAGTGAATGGGAGTCCGCGGAACTGGCGCAGTTAGGCCTTGCGAAAGTGCTGGTCAATCACGACATCAGAGAGGTTCATGATAAAGCGGTTATGGCCCATTTGATCCGAGGCCCCTATATAACATTTTTTCAGCCGATGATGGAAGAGGCAGGATGGCGTCAGTTATTGTAACCATAAGGTTTGGTGAATAAATTTTTTCTGCTGGGGGGAGTAACAATGGAAACAAGCGATTATTATTGCCCATCTACAGTGACCGGCACACTCGGATATACGCTGGGTCGGGGTGTCGGAGCAATGAGGGTGGTGACTGTCGAGGCTGTCAATCCTGTTACGGCAGGTGTAGTCGTAGGCGCTGTGTGGGGAGGTGTGGCCGCCCTGTTAAATGTCAGGAAATACAAGCTGGGCAGGATGAGCAAACGCGATGCTGTTATCGACACCGCGGGCGAAACGACTGGTATGGGCCTGGCTTCGGCACTTGGATTAATAGCCAGTAACACAGCAAGAGCATCGACTCTGCTTGCTGCTACTTCGTCGCTTGTTCCATTTACAGTAGGTGTTTTGGTTACGGCAGGTTCGAAGGTGGCCTGGGATTGCAGCGTGAGAAGACGCCTTAAATGCCAGGCGGCAACTTAGGCAAGATAGGGCACCGAATTATTTCTATAAATATTTATGCGCCGAAAAAAGTCCCTAATAACTCATAAGTGATTTTCTATTAAGCCTTAATAGGCTGACATTACCTTTAGCAGGCTTGGATTTTCCTTTGGTTGAGTGACGTTTTTGTTGAATTTTTAAAAAATTGTTTGACAGACGTAGTTGGCGTAATTAAAGTGTGCAAATTGTTGATTTGGGCAGAACAGGAAGGTTTCAACAATAAATACCACAAAGATGTGCTTTGGCGGCTTTGGAAGGTTGAAACGGTCCAAGTTACAAGTATTGACCTGCCTGATGGTATCTTTTCTGCAAATTACGCTGTAGCGCATAGTGGATTTGGCTGAAAGCCTGTGCGAAAAACGGTATGGGGTTCTACTGTAACCGACGGGGACGGAGTACGGGGTAAGGCCGAATGAGTCAAAAAACAAAAATCAGGATGATAGGAAGGGACAGGAGTTTTTAAACGGAATAAAAAGCTTTTGAAAAGGTAATAGCTCAGTGATTATCGCTGCGCTATCCATTGATATATGATAATGACTCAATTCTGCATTTTACAGCACAATTGAGCTTGGCCTTGTATATCGAACGTGGGTAGAATACCGGCAAGGACTGCTGGAGCTTAAATAACTCCCTGGGGGGAGCAAAAAAGGTTAGAAAGATTATAACCCGGCTGGTTATCCAAATGGATAGCTGGCCGGTTTTTTTAATGAAAAAAGATCGATAAAGAAAGGACTTGACGATGGCAGCAATAGGGTTGGCTATATTGGGTGTACTTTTAGGAGCGGCAGGTATGCAGTTCCTTCGTTCGAGCAAGCCGCAGTTAGTTGAAAAAGCCGAAGATGGTATAAAACGATTTTGGAAGTCAATGCCTTTTACAAAGTCAAATCACAAGTAAAAAACAAAAACCAAATAAAGCAAAATAATTATTACGTGTTAACGTGGAAAGGAGATGTCATGCTCAAGGGTTTGGGAATTCTGATAGGCGGTGTATTCGTTGGTGCTGTAAGCGTGGAAATTGTTCGCAGGAAGTATCCTGATGCGCTGGATAAGCTCTATGAAAAGACCCGCGAAACAACCTCTGAGATAAAAGAGGCTTTTAAGAATGGTTATGAAAAAGCCAGTCAGCCAAAAACCGCAGCCGCTTAAGGTAAACTGACACTTTAAGGCCTGGAAAGTCCGGCCTGAATTCATTGGTTGTCGCAGATTTTGTGGATATTGTTTAAGAGTAAATCTCGGGCCGGAGAAGAAAGGCACCGATCGATAATGTACGATCAAAAATCAGAGCTTTGGGAAACCGTGGAGACCGAGTCTAAGTTTGCGGGCACTGTAACCGAGCCTGAGGGTTTCACTGTTGCCCGGAGCAGCGCGGTGTGAATTATTACCAATTAGAGAGTGTGGATGATGGATAACGAAAAACAGTTTTCAGAGTTTGTCGGGACTGCATCCGAACGTGCAGGTGCTCTTGCGGGTAAGGTGGCAAGTATTGGCGACAGAATCGCGGGCTTTGCGGCCGGAGGCGTCTCGGCTGGAAAAGAGATGCTTGGCTTAGCGGATGAAAAGGTCAAACGTAAATCTGAAAAGAAGTCCGGTACCACTAAAACTTCCACGCCCAAATCCGACCTTGCAGCAGCCCGACGAAAACTGGATAACGCAAAAAAAGCACAATCCAGGCTCGAATTACAACTCCAGGAACAAAAAGCTGAGAATCATTCGTTGATATCCCGAATGGATGAGATACGAAGCGAGCTAAGTGAGACGAAGTCCCGAGAAAGTGCGGTCAGGGCACGAGCAGCGGCGCTTGAATCCGAGCTCGATGATATCACAAGCCAACTCAAAGAAGCTCAGAGCAAACCTGCAAAGACAATTGCTGCCGGAACCGGTCGAAGCAAGAAGAAAGCCGAGCTGGAATCCGAGCTTGCCGCAATCCAGCAAGAATTAAAGGAGTCGCAAAACAAAGCTGAGCAGGCTGAATCCGAGTTTGCCTCACAACTCGAAGCCTTGCAGGCGAAAAACGATTCCCTGAGTTTCGATCTGGAAAAAACACAGAGTGAAGCAAAGCGGGTTAAAGCTGAACTGGAGTCCGAAATAAGTGCTCTTCAATCGAAAAATAAATCTTTAAAGTCTGGGTTGGAAAAACGGCGAGTTGAGGGCACCAAGATATCTGATGTGGAAAAGGGATTGAAAACACAGGTAGGCCGCTTAGAGACCAACCTTGCCGCAGCACAGCAAAAATTGACCGAAACCCAAAACAAGACTGAAGAAATTCAGGCCGATCTTGTATCACAACTTAAAGATTTACAGGTTGAAAAGGAATCCCTGATTTCGGATTTGAAAAAAGCACAGAATAAAGTTAATAAGATAATCTCTCGAGAAGAACAAGCCAACGAGCAGGCGGCTAAATTGGAGTCAGAGCTTGCCGCAGTTCGGCGGGAACTAACCAAAACACAGAATCAGGCTAAAAAAGATCAAATTGATCTTGGGTTACAACTCAAAGATTTGCAGGTTGAAAAAGAGGTCCTGATTTCGGATTTGAAAAAAGCGCAGAATAAAGCAACCAAAATAACTTCCCGAGAAGAACAAGCCATCGAACAAGCGGCTAAGTTAGAATCAGAACTTGCCGCGACACGGCAGAAACTGGCTGAAACACAGAATCAGGCTCAACATACACAAGCTGAACTAAACGGGCAACTGGAGGAATTGCATGCAGAGAATGAATCCTTGATTTCTGAACTTGACCGGACTCGCAAAGCCGCTGACGATGCCCAAATGCGAGCCGATTCGATGGAGACTATGATAGCTTCTTTGGAATCTAATGTTGCCGAAGACGGCGTTGAGCCGGAAGAAGTATCCGAAGAAAAGTCGGATACTGAAGATATTAGTTTGCCGCACAGAGGCTATCAGGATGAGCCTGTTATTATACCGACGGTCGAAGAAATCGACCCTTCACTTGAAACTGACCTTACCACGGATGAGCCTGTAGACATAGACGTTGAAAAATTTGAAGAACCGCAGGCGGAATCGCCACTGGAGCGTGAGGTTCAGATAGACGTTGAGGAAACAGAACCTGAACCGATTCCTGAGATCGAGACAACAGAACCGGTGCAGGTAACAGTCGAGGATGTGCAGGCGGCTGATTTTAAAAACGAGGCGGAAAGAATAATTTTTAGTAAAGCCCTTTCTGATTTTACCAGTGTTGAGACAGCGGCCCGTGTGGATGCAGCCAGGGCAATCGGCAGTGTTGCGCATGATTTATCAGCCAGAGTCCTCATTACTCATATAGCCAATGAGCCGTCAGCTGTAGTACGACAGGAATGTATCAAGTCATTGACAACACTTGAAATAACCGAAGGGCTAAGTGTTATTGAGAGTGCTTTGACAGACGAGACAGCTTCTGTACGGTTAGCCGCTGTGTGGGGAATATATCGTTTGGCCGGGGTCGAGAGCCTGCCGAAACTATTGGGTATGTTATCTGATAATGATGAAGGTGTTCGGCGAAGAACGGTTACCTGTATCGGCTGGTTAGGCGCACAACTCAAGACCATCGACAACTCGCAGCTTTGTCGAGTCATCTCAGATTTGATTGAGCGTTTGAATGATCCTGCTGAATCGATAAGAGAAGCCACCCTGGATGCTTTACAAGCTGTTACCGGCAAAACCATTTCAACACCTAAGAGTTCGCCCGAACGCCTGGTTGACCAGTGGCGCAGCTGGTGGAAAGACCAGCTCCTGACGTAAAGACAAATGAAGCAGCTTGAGCAAAGAAAAAAAAACCTTGCTGATCAGATTCTGAATCTGGAGGCTAAAGCTTCGCAGATAGACCAGCTATGTGTTGAATTAGTTAAGTCGATAGGAATCTGCGAAAGTTTTAATGGAATTTTATCCGAGTTATTGGGTGATTTGGAATTAACCAATAATCCGGAGATCGCCTTTGATACAGAATTGAGAAAGGTTCGCAAAGCCATACATTTTCTAAGCGGGCAGACAGAAAACATCCAGGCAAAACTTGAAAATTCAACTCCGCTGACAGTTGATACAGGTCTTCATTTTGAATGGCTGCGGGCGGTTAATAAAAATCTTTTGGCAATTAAGACGCATCTTGAAAACGAGATGGTGATTTTTCGACGTTAGAGAATAATATCTTGGGTAGACGATGGATATAATTGTTTGCATTAAACAGGTTCCTGATACCCTTGAGGTCGGCGTTAACAAAGAAACTAATACCCTCATTCGCCAGGGGGTAGACAGCATTATCAATCCTTTCGACCTCAATGGTATAGAGCAGGGCTTGCGACTTAAAGAACAATACGGCGGTACTGTAACAGTTTTGTCAATGGGCCCGCCGCAGGTAGCTGATACTTTACGCGAAGCGATAAGTATGGGAGCCGACAGAGCTTTTATGCTCAGCGATATCAGCTTTGCCGGTGCCGATACTCTTGCTACTTCTTATACACTGGCCAGAGCGGTCAAAAAAATAGGCCGGTTTGATCTGGTTATCTGCGGAAGACAGGCTGTCGATGGTGATACCGCGCATGTCGGCCCGTCATTGGCTGAAAAACTGGGTATCCCACATATAAGTTGTGTGATAAAGATAGATGAAGTAATTGATAAACATATGGTCATAGGACGTATGAGCGCCGATGGAATCGAAACAGTCAAGTTAGAACTCCCGGGCCTGATTACGGTTTGCAAAGGAATTAATGAACCTCGACCGCCGTCATTGAGAGGCAAAATTAACGCTGCCAAAAGCGATATTACGATTTGGTCTGCCCGGCACATCGGCGCAGATGCCGACAAAATCGGATTGAAAGGTTCTCCTACCAGGGTTGTCAAAATGACCGTACCGCAACACAATCGGCAAGGTCAGTTTCTTGAAGGCCCGGTTGCCCAACAGGTAACGGATTTGGTATCTAAACTCCGGCAGGCAGAAATTGTGTAAGGGAGTACGAAATGCCGATACGTGTAATTGAAGAGAAGTGTAGCGGTTGTAAACTGTGCGTCAAAGTGTGTCCCTTTGGTGCTGTCACTGTTATAGAAAAGTTGGCCCGGATCGACTTGGCTAAATGCAATCTTTGCGGGGCCTGTGTAGATGCTTGCAGCAAATTCGGCGCTATCGAATTGGTCCACGAGGAGGTCCAGGTTGTTGATAAAAGTAAATATCGTGGTGTTTGGGTGTTTGCCGAGCAAAACCAGGGCAAAATCGCCAATGTTACGCTTGAACTTCTCTGCCAGGGCAGGAAATTAGCCGACAAGCTCGCCGAACCTCTTTGCGCGGTGTTATTGGGAGATGCGGTTGTAAAAATTGCTCGCGATTTGGTCTGTTTTGGTGCCGAGAAGGTTTATCTGGCTCAGTCTCCGCAATTAGCGGCATTTTTAGAAGAGGCCTTTACAGAAGTGATGACCGGACTGATTAAAGAACATAAGCCCAATATAGTTTTACTCGGCGCCACAGCCATCGGCCGATCTTTAGCTC
>CAYNKU010000068.1:0-1313 GCA_964397865.1 uncultured Pirellulales bacterium
TCGAAGGTGGGCGGTGGGCTGTTGATCATCTCTTCCTGGATCAAGATGGCATTCCAACATTGGTCGAGGTGAAGCGTAGCTCGGATACTCGGCTGAGGAGAGAAGTTGTTGGGCAACTCCTTGAATACGCAGCAAATGCAGTCGTGTACTGGCCGCTGGAACGGATCCTGGAGGAGTACGAGGCAGAGTGCGAAAGCCGCGGAGTAGATCCGACTGACGAGGTTGAGCGTCATCTGGAGGGAGGGTCTGACACTGCCTCTTTCTGGGATCGCGTCCGCACGAATCTTCAGGCAGGTCGGGTCCGACTGGTCTTCGTGGCTGACACTATTCCTCGTGAACTCCGTCGTATTATCGAATTCCTGAATGAGCAGATGAGCCCTGCAGATGTCTTTGCCGTGGAGGTGAAGCAATTCGCAGGAGGTGATCTCCAAGCACTAGTACCACGCCTGATCGGCGCGAGCGAGCGGAGGAAGCAGGGCGCTGCGACGCAGAGGAAAAGGCAATGGACTGAAGAGACGTTCTTTGAAAACCTCGCCAGTCATAACACAGACACCATAGTGACAATTGTGCGCAAGCTACTCGAAGGCCTTCGCAACATGGATGGTGTGGAGATTTCATGGGGGCAAGGAGTCACAACGGCATCGTTCATTCCGTGGGTCGGAGACAGCAGCAACTGGGTAGGCCTTTTCCGCGTCATCGCACGTGGTGGAAGGATCGAGACCTACTTTGGGAACATGAAAAACCGCGGATCCTTTGCGCCCGAGGAGAAACGCCGAAGGCTCCGAGACATGTATAATGCCATTCCCGGCATAGACATACCTGAAGATGGGATCGACCGATACCCAAAGATTCCAATTGAGCCCCTATCGGATGACAAGACACTAGCGGAGTTTCTATCGATCCACGAGTGGGTCATCAAGGAGTTCAGGAAGACATGACATAACTTGTAGGGCGCGCTGCATAATGGCGAACGGTGCAGAACGATGGCATGCGATGGGTAACGGGATTGGAGCCGAATGGCGATAAAGAAATCGGAGCTCTACAGCTCGCTCTGGCAGAGCTGCGACGAACTGCGTGGCGGAATGGATGCGAGTCAGTACAAGGACTACGTCCTGGTGCTGTTGTTCATCAAGTACATCAGCGACAAGTACGCGGGAAAGCCGTATGCGGCGATCAAGATTCCCGCAGGCGCGAGCTTCGCGGACATGGTCGCGCTCAAGGGCAAGACCGAGACCGGCGATCAGATCAACAAGACGATCATCGCTCCATTGGCCAATGCCAATCCGCACCTCTACCAGGCCGATTTCCCTGAC
>CAYNKU010000068.1:1323-9967 GCA_964397865.1 uncultured Pirellulales bacterium
CATCCTGGGCGATGCCTACGAGTACCTCATGCGGCACTTCGCCACCGAGTCGGGCAAGAGCAAGGGCCAGTTCTACACGCCGGCCGAGGTCAGCCGCATCATGGCGCAGGTGCTCGGCATCCGCGATGCCAAGACGAGTGCTGCCACCACCGTCTACGATCCCACCTGCGGCTCGGGTTCGCTCCTCCTCAAGGTGGGCGATGAGGCGGGCACGCCGCCGGTCTCCCTCTACGGGCAGGAGAAGGATCAAGCGACCAGCGGTCTGGCCCGAATGAACATGGTCCTGCACAACTTCCCAACGGCCGACATCGTGCAGGGCAACACGCTGACCGATCCGAAGTTCAAGGACGGCGGGACCCTCAAGACGTTCGACTACGTGGTCGCCAATCCGCCGTTCTCTGACAAGCGCTGGAGCACGGGGCTCAATCCGGCGGAGGATCCACACGATCGCTTCAAGGGCTTCGGCGTGCCCCCAGCGAAGCAGGGTGACTACTCCTATCTGCTTCACATCGTTCGTTCGCTCAAGTCGACGGGAAAGGGCGCGTGCATCCTTCCGCACGGCGTCCTGTTCCGCGGACACGCGGAGGCCGACATCCGTCGTGCGCTCGTACGCAGGGGCTACATCAAGGGCATCATCGGACTTCCCGCCAACCTCTTCTACGGTACCGGCATTCCCGCCTGCATCGTCGTGATCGACAAGGAGGGTGCGCAAGCGCGCAAGGGCATCTTCATGATCGACGCCAGCCGCGGCTTCATAAAGGATGGGCCAAAGAACCGCTTGCGAGAGCAGGACATCCACAAGATCGTCGATGTGTTCAACAAGCGGGTCGATGTGCCGAAGTGCGCGCGCATGGTGCCCTTCGAGGAGATCGAACGAAACGAGTTCAACCTCAATCTGCCGCGCTACATCGACAGTCAGGAGCCGGAGGATCTGCAGGACATCGCCGGACACCTTCAGGGCGGCATCCCCGTCGCCGACGTCGATGCACTCGAACGCTACTGGGACGTCTGTCCGAGCCTCCGGCAGAGCCTGTTCTCGGGGAACCGCCCGGACTACGTCGATCCCGCCGTGGAACCCTCGGCCATCAGGACGACGGTCTACGAGCATCCCGAGTTCGCCACGTTCATCTCTGGCATGAACGACCACTTCGACAGGTGGCGGAAGAAGACGGCGACTGAGCTGAAGAGCCTGGAGCCGGGCTTCCAGCCGAAGGAGCGAATCAAGGCGCTGGCCGAGGGGCTGCTCAAGCACTACACGGGCCTGCCGTTGATCGACGCCTACGACGTCTACCAGCACCTGATGGACTACTGGGCGGAGACGATGCAGGACGACGCCTACCTGATCGCAACCGATGGATGGAAGGCCGAGACGTCCCGCGTAATCGTGAAGGACAAGAACGGGAAGGAGAAGGACAAAGGGTGGACGTGCGATCTGGTTCCAAAGCCCCTGATCGTCGATCGCTACTTCGCAGAAGAGCAAGACGCCATCGATCAGCTCTCCACCGACCTCGAGACGGTGACTGCCAGCCTCTCTGAGTTGGAGGAAGAGCACCGCGGCGAGGAGGGCGCGTTTTCCGATCTGGACAAGATCAACAAGTCGGAGGTCTCGGCCAAGCTGAAGGAGATCAAAGGTAGCGAGGAGCTGGCCGACGAAGCAGTTGTGCTAAGCGAATGGTTAAAGTGCAAGAAGGATGAGGCTGACTTGAAGAAGCGCCTCAAGGCGGTCGATAAGGAACTCGACGATCAAGCTTGCGCGCAGTATCCGAAGCTGAGCGAGACTGAGATCAAGACGCTGGTCGTGGACGCCAAGTGGATGGCGGCAATGGAGAAGGCGTTGAGAAGCGAACTGGATCGGGTAAGCCAGCAGCTCACCCAGCGGGTGAAGGAGCTGGCCGAGCGATACGCCATGCCGCTGCCGCGGATGGTCGATCGGGTGACCGAGCTGGAAGCGAAGGTGAACGGCCACTTGGAGACGATGGGATTCGAATGGCAGTGAGGGCTGGATACAGGCAGAGCGAGGTGGGTGTGATCCCGGAGGATTGGAGGATCGCCCCACTTGGCGAACTGCTGAGACGTGCACCAGGCTACGGAATCAACGCGGCTGCTGTCCCGTTCGATTCGCGCTACCCGACATACATTCGGATCACGGACATATCCGACGAAGGCCGCTTCGCGCGGGGCACGATGGTGTCGGTTCATCACCCTGATACGGACAACTACCTGCTCGAACCAGGTGACATCGTCTTTGCCCGAACTGGCGCGAGTGTTGGGAAGTCGTACATGTATGATCCCGGAGATGGAGCACTGGTCTTCGCCGGGTTCCTCATACGGATCAGTCCAGATCCCGCGCGCCTCCTTCCCAGGCTTCTCTCGCAGTACGCGCGGAGCAGGCCGTATTGGACCTGGATCAGGACCAACTCCATGCGCAGCGGCCAGCCTGGTGTGAACGGTCGCGAGTACGCGAGATTACCAGTTCCACTCCCGCCCACTGTGGCCGAGCAAGAGGCGATTGCGGAGGCGTTGAGCGATGCGGATGCCCTGATCGAATCCCTGAAGCGGCTGATCTCCAAGAACCGCCAGATCAAGCAGGGTGCGATGCAGGAACTCCTTACCGGCAGCATTCGCCTCCCCGGCTTCACCGGAGAGTGGGAGGAAACGAGTCTCGATAGCGTGACAGACAGGATCACTGGATTCTGGGGAGCAGCCAGTGCCTCGTCCGACCATCCTGTTGGTGCAAACGTGGTGCGCGCGGGTGACATCTCGCAAGACGGAGTGCTGACTGGAACGGCGTTGCGGTTCCTATCGGACTCCGAGTTCGGCAGGGCTCAGTGTCGACTCGACGACATCGTGATTACGACGAGCGGGAATGGACTTGGAAAGGTGTGGTGGTGTGACGGTCGTCCGGACACGGCTGCCTCGAATTTCGTCCGGATCCTCCGCCCGACTCTTGGGAAGTCCGTTGGTCGCTACCTGGCGTACGCGATTCGCAGTAAGATGGGACTCAGGCAACTGCATGAGCACACCGCCACCAGCGCGTACCCGAACCTCAGGCCTTCGTTTTTCGCGGCAGATTGGATCTCCTTGCCCTTGATTTCGGAGCAAGCAGTCATTGCTTCTATTCTCTCTGACATGGACACGGAGATTGGAGCTTTGGAAGCCAAGCTCGCGAAGGCTCGTTACATCAAACAGGGCATGATGCAGGAGCTGCTCACCGGAAGGATTCGACTCGTATGACTCCAATTCGCATCTTCATCAGCAGCGTGCAGAAGGAGTTCGCCGCGGAACGGGCGGCGTTGCGCGACTATCTGCGTGGCGACGCGTTGATGCGGCGGTTCTTCGAGCCGTTCCAGTTCGAGGATGTCCCAGCCGCCGATCGCCGGGCGGACGAAGTGTACCTGGACGAGGTCGAGGCGTGTGACCTCTATCTGGGGCTGTTCGGCGATGACTACGGCTACGAGGATGCAGACGGCCTCTCCCCCACAGAGCGGGAGTTTGAGCTAGCGACTACGCTTCACAAGCCCCGATTGATCTTCGTGAAAGGCGAGAAGGACAACACCAAGCACCCCAAGATGCAGGCACTCATCCGCCGCGCCGGCGGCGAACTGATTCGCCGACGGTTCGTTTCTGGCTCCGAGCTAGTGGCGGCCGTGTATGCGGCACTCGTTCAGGTGTTGGAAGCCCGCGAGCTGATTCGCACGGGGCCGTTCGATGGGGCCGTGTGCCCGAATGCCACCATCGCGGATCTCGACGAGGAGAAGATGCGGCGCTTCATTCGGGAGGCACGCCGTGCGCGCGGCTTTCCCCTGCGGGAGGATGCGACAGCCGAGGAGCTGCTGATGCATCTGAACCTGCTCGATGACGGCAGGCCAGTGAACGCGGCCGTGTTGTTGTTCGCTCAGAAGCCACAGCGCTTCTTGATCTCGTCTGAAGTGAAGTGCGCCCACTACCACGGTGTGGATGTGGCCAAACCGATTCCCTCGTACCAGGTGTATAGGGGAACGTCTTTTGATGTGGTGGATCAGGCGGTCGACTTCGTGCTGTCCAAGATCAACTTGGCGGTGGGAACCCGTGCTGCCAGCACGCAAGCGCCAGTGACGTACGAGATCCCGCCGGAGGTCGTGCGCGAGGCGATCGTCAACGCGGTGGCACACCGTGACTACACGAGTCATGGCAGCGTGCAGGTGATGCTGTTCGCCGATCGGCTGGAGGTGTGGAATCCCGGCACGCTGCCACCGTCGCTCACACTCGCCATGCTGCGGGAGCCTCACGGCTCGGTCCCAGCCAATCCGCTTCTCGCGGAGCCGATGTACCTGGTCAAGTACATCGAACGGATGGGTACCGGGATTCGCGACATGATCCGCCGGTGCCGCGAGGCGGGCCTGCCGGAGCCGACGTTTGCCGTGACGGACGGCTTCGTCGCGACCGTCTGGCGAAGGCCAGGTGAAGTCACGGGTGAAGTTGCAGGTGAAGTCGCGGGTGAAGTCACAGGTGAAGTCGCGAAGCTTCTCCTGATCTGCCATGGCGAGATGTCGCGCAAGGCATTGCGCGAAAGTCTTCACCTGAAGGGAGATGACAACTTCCGCCGTCTCTATCTCGTGCCGGCCCTCGACGCCGGATTGCTGGAGATGACCATCCCCGACAAGGCAACGAGCCGATTCCAGAAGTACCGGCTCACCGAAGCGGGAAGGGCTCTGCTGCGCAGGTTGCAGGGAGGGGGACGCATACCATGACGAACGTCGGACAGCCAGAGCGCGTCACGCAGAACCGCGTCCTCGAGTTGTTCCAAGACGAGCTCGGCTATCGCTACCTCGGGAACTGGATCGACCGGCCCGGCAACAGCAACCTCGAAGAAGGTCTGCTGACGGACTGGCTGACGGCGCGCGACTACACGCCGATGCAGATCAACCGGGCCCTCCACGTGCTCCGCACGGAGGCGGACAACCACAGCCGCGGGCTCTACGGGAATAACCAGGCGGTCTACAACCTGCTTCGCTACGGCGTGGACGTGAAGACCGAAGCGGGGGCAGTGACGGTCAAGGTCCACCTCATCGACTGGCAGAACCCGGAGGCCAACGACTTCGCCATCGCTGAGGAAGTGACGCTCAAGGGCGGTCACGATCGGCGGCCCGACCTGGTCCTCTACGTGAACGGCATCGCAGTCGGCGTGATCGAACTCAAGAACAGCCGCGTGAGCATCGGCGACGGCATCCGCCAGAACCTGTCCAACCAGCTGCCGGAGTTCAACGCCTGGTTCTTCAGCACGGTCCAATTGCTGTTTGCGGGGAACGATTCCGAGGGTCTGAAGCACGGGACAATCGGCACGCCGGAGAAGTACTACCTGAAGTGGAAGGAAGACGAGGCCGACGACAGCCGGCTGAAGATCGACAAGTACCTGCTTAAGATGTGCAATAAGCCTCGGTTGATCGAGCTGATGCACGACTTCGTGCTGTTTGACGGCGGAATAAAGAAGCTTCCGCGTGCGCACCAGTACTTCGCGGTCAAGGCGGCGCAGGCCCACGCCCGCGACAAGCGAGGCGGCATCATCTGGCACACGCAGGGTAGCGGCAAGAGCATCGTGATGGTGTTCCTCGCGAAGTGGATCCTGGAGAACAACCCAAACGCGCGCGTGGCCATCGTCACCGACCGTGACGAGCTGGACAAGCAGATCAAGGGTGTCTTCGAGGGCGTCGGCGAGACGATCTACCGTACCAGCAGCGGCTGCGACTTGATGAGGCAACTCGGGTTGGCGACGCCGCGTCTGCTCTGCTCGCTGGTGCACAAGTTCGGCCCCAAAGGGCCGAAGAAGTCGGACGAGGAGTTCAGCCAGTTCATCCAGGAACTGGAGTCGGCTGAGAGTCAGGCGGTCGGCGAGTTGTTCGTCTTCGTGGACGAGTGCCATCGGACGCAGAGCGGTCGGCTACATCGCGTGATGAAGGCGCTCTTGCCGAACGCGATCTTCATCGGCTTCACCGGGACGCCGCTTCTAGCGAAGGACAAGGCGACGAGCTTGGAGGTCTTCGGGGGCTACATCCACACCTACAAGTTCAGCGAGGGCGTGGAGGACGGGGTTGTGCTGGATCTCGTCTATGAGGCGCGGGACATCGACCAACGCCTGGGCTCCGAGGAGAAGATCGACGCCTGGTTCGATGCGAAGACGAAGGGCTTGAACGATTGGCAGAAGGACGAGCTGAAGAGCAAGTGGGGCACGATGCAGCAGGTGCTCAGCTCCAAGTCGCGGATGGATCGGATCGTCAGCGACATCGTGTTTGACTTCAGCGTGAAGCCCCGGCTTTCCAGCGAGCGCGGCAATGCCATGTTTGTGGTGTCGAGCATCTACGAGGCGTGCAAGTACTTCGCGCTGTTCCAGAAGACGCCGTTTCGGGATCGGTGCGCGGTGGTGACGTCGTGCAGTCCGCAGGCGAGGGATGTGACGTTGGAGGAGACGGGCGCCCACACCGAGACCGACAAGCAGTTCATCTACAACACCTACACCGAGCTCCTCGAAGACGTGGAAGCCCAGCCTGGCATGACCAAGACGGAGACGTACGAGGATTGGGCCAAGGCGCTGTTCAAAAAAGAGCCGGCGAACATGAGGCTCCTGATCGTCGTGGACAAGCTCCTGACCGGGTTCGATGCGCCGCCCTGCACGTATCTCTACATCGACAAGTCGATGCAGGATCACGGATTGTTCCAGGCGATCTGCCGCGTCAACCGGCTGGATGGAGAGGACAAGACCTTCGGGTACATCGTCGACTACAAGGACCTCTTCAAAAAGGTCGAAGACGCTATCGCAGTCTACACGTCCGAACTCGATCATACGGCCGAAGGCCCTGCTCCCGAGGTCCTCTTGCAGGACCGGCTCAAGCGAGGAAGAGAACGGCTCGACAACGCGCTGGAAGCGCTCGCGCTTCTGTGCGAACCGGTGGAGCCTCCGAGGGGCGAGCTGGAGTACATCCACTTCTTCTGTGGCAATACGGAGATCCCGGAGGACCTGCAGCAACGCGAGCCGCAGCGTGCGGCCCTCTACAAGTCAACAGCCGCGCTCGTGAGAGCGTATGCCAACCTCAGTGACGAGCTCGACCGTGCAGGGTACGGCGCGGACGACATCCAGCGGATCAAGGATCAGATCGATCACTACCTGAAGGCAAGGGAGGTCATCCGAAGGGCCAGCGGCGAAGTGCTCGACCTGAAGGCCTACGAGGCCGACATGCGGCACTTGATCGATACCTACATCGAAGCAGACGAACCGAGGAAGATCTCACCTTTCGACGACATGGGCCTGATGGAGCTGATTGTGAAGACGGGCATCGCCAAAGCGATCAGCACGCAGCTTGGGGGGCTGAAGGGCAATCGGGATGCGATTGCGGAGACGATCGAGAACAACGTTCGGCGTACGATCATCAAGGAGCGGCTGACCAACCCGGCGTTCTTCGACAAGATGTCGACACTGCTTGACGAACTCATAGCTCTGAGGAAAGCCAAGGCCATTGAGTACGAGGAGTACCTGAAGCGCGTGGCAAAGCTTGCGAAGAGCGTGGGCGTCGGTGCCGCCGAAGACACGCCTGAATCGCTGAAGAAGAGTCGGGCGCTGCGCGCGATCTACGACAACCTCAAGGCTGTGCCCGAAGATCGGGTCGACGACTTCGCGGCCAAGTACGGGAATTCCGAAGATCCGATGCTCAGTCTTGCGAAGGCGCTGGACGAAGCGGTGAGGATGACTCGGCCGGATGACTGGCGCGACAATGGCGGGCCCAAGGAACAGGTCGTCAAGGCCGCGCTTCTTGAGGTCCTGGGGAGTGAAGCTGAGGTGGAACACATCTTCCCGATCATCAAGGCGCAGGGAGAGTACTGATGGTCTCGCAGATCAAGCTGGGAGACATCTCGGTGGACGTCGTCCTCAAGGACATCAAGAACGTGCACCTGAGTGTCTATCCGCCCACAGGCCGTGTGCGGATCTCAGCACCCTCTCACATGAGCATGGAGACGATTCGCGTCTTCGCCATCTCCAAGCTTGACTGGATTCGGAAGCATCAGGCTGAGCTGGAAAAGCAGGCGCGCGAAACCCCGCGTGACTTCGTGGATCGTGAGAGTCACTACGTATGGGGTAAGAGGTACCTGCTTCGGGTTCTTGAGCGTGACAAGGCGCCCTCGGTGACGCTGAAGGGCAACAAGATGACGCTCTCGGTGCGTCCGTATACAGATGTCGACAAGCGGCACGCCATCCTGGAAGGCTGGTATCGGGGTCTGCTCAAGTCAGCCATCCCCGCCCTGATCGCCAAGTGGGAACCTCGGATGGAAGCAGACGTGGAACGCTTCTACGTGCAGCGGATGAAGACCAAATGGGGTAGCTGCAATCCCGACAGGCGGAGCATCCGGCTCAACACCGAGCTGGCGCGGAAGCCTCGTGAATGTCTGGAGTATCTCGTTGTCCATGAAATGGCGCACTTGATCGAACCAACGCACAGTAAGCACTTCATCGCGCTGATGGGTCGCTTCCTGCCACATTGGCGGACGCTCCGCGACCAACTGAATTCCTTCCCGCTGGCTCATGCTGAGTGGAGGTACTGAATGAGCATCCTCGCCGCCGAAATCATCGAAGACCTCCAATCCGCCCTCGAAGAACTCCAAGCCATATCCGACGACC
>CAYNKU010000069.1:0-5141 GCA_964397865.1 uncultured Pirellulales bacterium
TTAATCCCCTTTATTTTTAGCCATAAACGCACCTTGACCATTAACCCTAAGCGATATACAATCTCAGCAACTCAATTTCGGGTAATGTGAAAGGGCGGAAAATGAAGAAGTTGTATATGTCGGAGAGTGACAAGAAGATTTTTGGGGTTTGCGGCGGGATTGGTCAAGCTTGCGATATCGACTCTAGCGTGGTTAGGTTGGCGGCAGTTTTTCTGTGTATTACAACCGGGATATTGCCGGGAGTGATAACTTATCTTGTAAGCTGGTTTATCGTACCCAAAGATTCGGAACGGCCGCAGGAATAAGATTGTTGCTCAATGCGGATAGTATTTTACCAAACCAATTTCGTGGCATTTTGAAAAGGTAACCAATGAAAAATGTATCGGCTTTCTTGATTTGCGGCATACCTCTGTGTTTCAAAATGACAGACGGAGGAATTGCTTAAATTTCGTATCAACGGGTCTTTTTGCGATTATGCTGACTTATGGATCCACTGCCGTCCAGTTCCCGGCATGATCCAGTGTCATTCGAATAGGCGTCAGAGACGCTTTATCGCATTGGATAATAAAAGACAGTTCCGGCTCGGCACCTTCAGTAAAAGAAGCTTCCGTTATCGAATAGTCGTCAATGACAAAATGGCCGCCCTTTAAGTCATCTTCGACAAATCCGAGCGTCGTCAGCGACGGCGGATATGTCCCGCTTTCGCCGTTTCTGGCCGCATAGCACCGCAGCGAGGTAGCGATACTTCCCATCGCCGCCTTTGCCTCGGACCACTTGGCGGTATCGGCCCAGCCTCGCAGGATCGGCACCGCTACTACTGCCAGAATACTGACGATGACAATTACAATCATCAGCTCGATCAAAGAGAAGCCCGTTTTACGCATCTTCTGTTCCAACCGTAATTTAATAAACCCATACTGTTATCGGCAGGAAGCGGCGACCGCTTAATTCTATTCTCTTTAAAAACAGTCATAGCAAGAACTTATCCACAAATTTGTGCCTGTATCGAAGAGCTTGTGCACCTTGGGTTTGCAGTAATTCCGTCATTTTTCAGAGATGTTTTTCTCTCTGCGGTCAGGGTGGCGGAAGTCGAAAGAACCGCTGTTAATCATATCGAGGGTCTTTTTGATGCTTGGGCGGTCATGGGCATGAGTCCCATAATATGCCCAGAGAACCGTGCCTTTGGGATCGATTATTACGGTGCCGGGTCTGTTGACCCATTCTTTGTGAACCATCATTGCCATCGGGTCCGTACCGAAAGCTGCGGCGACGGCACCGGCATTATCGACAAGATGAGGCCACCACAAATTTCGGCCGGCAACCATTTTTCTGCAGCGGTAGGTATCATGACACTCAATTGTAAATACAGCGGTCTCGGCCTGAGTAAACTTTTCCTCCAGTTCAATCAGGTCGTGAAACTCCTTATGGCAGACCGGGCACCAGTCGGCAAATATCCATATAAGGACGGTTGTTTTTTTGTCCCTGAAGTCAGACAATCGCCATTTTTTTCCATCGGTATCGGAGAGTTCAAAATCGGGAGCTTTTTCGCCGACTTTAATCTGTCGGAAATTTTTTTCATCCAGAGTCTTCCATATTTCAGCAAGATCGCGATCATTTTCAATCGTGTCGTCGAATTTTCCGACAGCGAGTTCACAGCGATGTCTTACATCTATATTTTCATCTTCCCGGGCGGCTTTTTGCAGGATGGGCCTGGCTTTAGCGTATCGGATCTGTCCTAAAGCCTCGGCGGCCTGACCTCTGACTATCGGGTCGGGATCATTTTGCAAAGTGCCAATGAGTATATCACCCGCTCGGTCCATGCGGAGTATTCCCATTACGGTTGCAGAGACGTGGCGGACATGGCGGTTGCTATGGGTCAGAGCTTTTTCGAGTGCGGTTTGGGCGTCTTTTCCGAGGGCGACCAAATCCCGGATCGCCAAGATGCGGATCTTCCAGGATTCGTCCGTGAAGTCGCCGGAGTTGTCTGGCCCTATGATCTTTTCAAAGTCATGCTCTGTTAGGCGGTCAAGTATTTGCATGGCAGTTTGCGGACGGGTACCGTTCGGAGCCGAAGCGAGGCAAATTGTAAGTACGCAGAAAATCGCAGTAATACCGGATAAAAACGGCGTTGTGATATTTCGCATTTTTATTCCTTTGATTCGGCGGAACTGTCGGCCTTAAAACGTCAGTATCTTCCAGTCGCTCTTGAGCATCTCAGTGAGGGGTCTTCCCATACCTTTGACTTCGATTCCCAACTCTCTGAGTTTTTCAGAGACGCCGTACATATCCGCGCACGCGACACAGGCCTGGATTTTCACGCCCGAGACCATCATTTCCTTTAGTTTGGCCTGTAATTCTTTGTCGCCGACGAGCAGCCTTGCCGATGGTCCCCAGACGATGAGCAAAACTTCGTCGAAGGCTTTGGCCTTCTTTGCGGCGTGAGTGTACATCAGACACACTTTGTGGGCGACTTCAGGATCGCCGCTTGTCCAGAGTACGGCCAGTTTACTTGTTGTCGGCGGGTTTTCGGTCGGGCTCTGGGCATGGACGAAGGCCTGGCCCGCGACGATAGCGAGCAGTATTGTCATTATGGCTAAAAACATAATCTTTTTTTTCATCTTTCGGTTCTCCAAGAAATTTTTCGATTTGTCCGGTTTATAATATTGTTATTTCAGCATCTTGACAACAGATTTTAATTGGAGAGCAAGCATTCCGTTTTTCCGCAAAAATGTTTCATAACTATTTGGTGAAAAACGACTTATCGGGCAAGACGTATTACAAATGGTCGGTTTAAGTTAAAGCAATTTATCTTATCAGTTACCAAGGTTTGCTAAAGGCGCTGGTATTTTTGTAAACGACGGAGCAAAAGTATCGGTGTGGGTAAAAATATCAGGGTAAACGCTTAGAGCAAAATCAAAGGGTAGTCTGCGTTCGCAGACTTATTATTTTCGAAGTTGCAACAGCTAACAGGCGGCTTATTTGTCTTCGGCGGTTTCGGCCTTTGTATAAGCAGGTTCCGGCCCGGCAAATTCGGTTGCCTGGAACTGGGCGTTCTCGATGGGTGTCATCTCAGGATTTTCGATAATATGGGGTGTTACGAAAACGACCAGTTCACTTATAGTAGTATCCTCACCTTCGAATCTGAACAGCATACCGAGCAGCGGCAGGTCGCCAAGAAGCGGTATCTTGTTGATCTGTTGCGAAACATCTTTTTTTCGCAGTCCTCCGAGCACAACGGTCTGGCCATCCTTGATCAATAATGTCGTGTCAGCCTCTCTGGTGTCAACAACGGGCTGTTCGAACTGGTTTTCCGCGGTTCCAATCGTTACCTCGCCGGTAACAACGCTGAATTTGGGTTTCAACTGTACTCGTACCATTCCGTCCCGAGTAACATGAGGAATAACTTGCAGTTCAACGCCCACCTCTCTAAAGGCGGTGGTGCCGACGCTGCCTCCGTCAGAAGATTCGGTCAATTCCTGGTAAGGAATTTCGGAGATGATCCTTATCTGGGCCGATTCGTTATCAAGGACAAGTACTCTCGGATTGGCAAGAAGCTTGGCGTTGATATTCTCTTTCTGTGCTTTCATTATCATATCAATATCAATTGCGCTGTTCAGCCATCCCCATCGCAACGAGCCCGCTGCGGTATCGGTTTTGCTGGTCGCGCCGCTGAATCCGCCGGTAATGAAAGGGTCGGTTCTGCCGGCGGTGGGATTACTGCCTATGCCGGAAACCAGAGTGGTATTTCGGCCGGCGGCCCATTCGATCCCGAGATCAAGAGCCTCCTGGTTCTTTATATCATAGATCCGGGCTTCGATGAGTATCTGCGGAGTGATGCGGTCTATCTCTTTTATGAATGTGTCGATAGCCTTGATCCTGCTTTCGGTGTCCGTCACGATTATGTTACTCGTGCCTTTGTTGGAAGACAAAGAGCCCCGGGAAGAGATAAATTTCTTCAGTGTTTTTTCGACCTCTTCAACGTCGGCATAGGTGATCCTGTAGATACTGTTGACGAGCATCTCTGTTTTTTCGGTGATCTCTTCGATCGGCGCCACCCTTATCATGTTTTTGCTGAGAATATAGCCGTAACCATGAGCGGCAAGTATATTCGCAAGGGCTTCTTCGAGAGGCACATTTTTAAGTGTCGCTGTGACATTGCCGGTAACGCTGGGGCTTGTCACAATATCGATGTCGGCCTGGTCAGCCATAATCCTCAGGACATCTTCTATGGGGGTGTCCCTGAATTCGACGCTTACCTTTTTGAGCATTCTCTGTTTAAGGGGCGTCAGAACCTCGTTTCGAGAAGATAAATCATTGGCGTCATTTTCCGCATAAACGACCCCGCAGGCAAAAATAAGAAGTGCCAAAAAAGCCAGAAGCGCTATTGTTTTGGTCTTTCTCTTAAAGACTATCATTGATCTTTCCTTTCCGAACTATTCATTTATTTCATCGGTTTCTTTTTTTTGAGTATTTTCTTTTGGGGCACTATAGTTCTGTGTCCATTTTTTACCGTCTGATTCAAACTCAACTCCGTTAAGAGTTATTTTTGTTATTACCGTATTGCCGATGCGGTCACCGACATGAACAATTTTATCTCCGATAATAACCGAAGGTTTATCGTAGCTGTGAACGATCCCGTTTATGAACAAGTTGTCCTGATCGGTATCATGTACTTCAGTAGTTCGGTAAATCTTCATCGGATCACGCAAATCAGTGGGATAAGGTTCAGGTGCCTGCCATTTGACCTCATCGCTCACAGCAGCCGATGATTTCGGAGCATCTGTAACTTTAGCCTCCGCCTTTCCTGTTCCCGGCAGACCGAAAACCTTTATTACTACGGCAATAAATACGATAGCCAGAATCGGGATAAGCATTGCGGTGGCTATCTGTCGCTGTGTGCTGAGGCCTGGTTTAGGAGCAAAGAACCTGTTTTTTATATTTTTCCATGTATTTTGACGCGTTTTTACAGCTACAGTATTAGTCTGGGTAAATTCGTTTGGTTCTTTCGAAAAATCTTTCGCCTGGGGAGTAGTCTGCTGAAAGGGCTGGTTCTGGTTTACAGGGGTCGAGTTTTTGCCGGCGTTTTGGGTATTTGAAAGTTTTAATGCAAGAGACAAGTTCTCTGCGGGCATTGTTGCAGG
>CAYNKU010000069.1:5151-9903 GCA_964397865.1 uncultured Pirellulales bacterium
TTTGACTTCGCCCTGCGGAGACATGGAGCCGTCAGCGGCGTCATTTTGGCTCGAAGGCATAATAGAGCCATCCTGATTAAGAACAGGTGCGCTCTCAAAAATTGCCGAGATATTTTTTTGCAAACCTGATCTATTTTCTGCCATCGTCTATCTCCTCAACCGCTGCACCCAACCATATCCATTGCCGTATCACAGCAGTCAGTCTGTAATCGAGTTATCTCCTCAGCCAGCGCCCTGTATTCGAAAGCGGCTTTGTGATAAGGAGCATAACTAAGTATCGATTCACCGGCACTGGGGGCTTCAGCAAGTTTTATCCTCCTGTGAATCACCGTATCAAAGACGAGTCGGCCGAAGAAGTCGCGCATCTGTTGTTCTATCTGGCTGCTCAATCTTGTTTTATTTTCCACTAATGTAAGCAATATCCCCCCAATTACCAAGGTGCTATTGAACCTTTCACGCACAATCCCTATAGTCTCCAAGAGCTGCCTTAAGCCTTCAAGAGCGTAATAGTGCGCCTGGACCGGAATTATCACTTCATTGCCGGCCACGAGGGCATTTAAGGTTAAAAAACTCAAAGAGGGCGAGCAATCGATGATACATATATCATAGTCATGCTGCACCTGCCTGAGTTTGGTTGCCAGTACAAATTCTTTTCGGTTTGTATCGCACAGTTTGACATCCAGACCTGAAAGCAAAATATTGGAAGGCGCAAGATCGAGTCCGTAGTGGTTGGTTGGTTTTACGACCTCGCTGAGTTCCGGGCCGGCACTTATGAGAACATCATAAATAGTTCTTTCATCGGTATTAAGATCATAGCCGAATCCAAGAGAAGCGTGGCCCTGCGGGTCGAGATCGATCAGAAGCACCTTACTGCCCCCTTGAGCGAGCGCGGCGGCGAGGTTTACGGCGGTAGTTGTCTTACCGCAGCCGCCTTTCTGATTCGCTATTGCTATCGTTCTCATACTAAAGCCTTAAAATCAAAAATTTCGCTCATCTTTTCAACCCTTGGTCGGTTTTCTGACAAAAACCGCCAGCGTCATATCGACCTCATGCGACAAATCATCTTCTTCGGAGCGAACTATCTCAAAATCCTCTATGAAAACCGTCGGACTGTTTCTTTCGAGGTCGTTTAACAAAGCGGCAAACTGATTAAAGCCGGCGGTAAATCTGATATCGAGCCGACTCTCCGATATGTAGTCGCACTGCCGGAGTGTCGAATCGCCGGTTTGTTTTTTGGGCATAATACTGAAAGAAGATACCCTTCTCGTATTTGCGACTTGGCTTATATCGAATGTTAGATCGGTTATACCATCGAAATCGACCGCGAAATTCTTCAGTAACCTTCTCAGTCCCTCGACCTGTCCGACCAAACGTTTTTTATTTTCCTTCATCGAGGCATTTTCTGCTAATTCGAACATTTGTTTTTTTTCGGCAAGCTCGGCGGTGATCTGTTTGCGCAGCTTTACCTGTGGAGACAGAAAAACCGTGTTCGCAATAACAAACAAGACGGCGCAGCCCGCCCATATAAATGCAACCATGGTCAGATATTTTCCATACTTACGCTTCATACAAAAACCTGCTATAAACCTTCTTTGAAAAGACAATTTATCTCGTAATTAACGACTTCACGGTCATCGAGAACATCCACCCGCTGCGACACCACGATCCCTTTCAGTCTCGGACCAATCTCTTCTGAAAGACGCAACCGGTCCCGGAAATCCCTTATGGCCGCATCGCAGTTCCGAGAGGGATCGCCGCAGACGGTCATTGTCAGGCTCCTTACGGGTATCTCGATGGTAAGTTTTTTCTTGGGATTATCTTTTTTAGGCACTTTCTTTTTCTCGAAATTCTGGTCGACTTCCAGGGCGGTCAATACAACCGAGCCTGGCAAATTTTCAACAACCGCCACGAGAACACCGGACCACTGGGCGTGACGGTTAATGGAAGACTTCACCTCCGCCAAGGCATTCGATATGGCCTTTTTCTCATTTTTCAGTAACCGCTGATATTCGACCACATCGGCAAGCTCTTCAATTTTTCTGTCATAATTATCGACCTGCTGCTTTTCGATCGATGCTATTACGCTGTTATGAAAAAAACTGCCGAGCATTAATACGGCAATAATTGCCGGTACCGCCACAGTAATAACAACGATCGACAGACCGGCAGGTCTGCACCTTATGGGAATACCCTGTCCTTTTAGCAGATCTATGGTAAACATATCAAATCGACCTCATAGCAAGACCGGCTGCCACCGCAAGGGCGGGCCCTTTTTTCTCAAGCATTTCTTTGCAGGTCTGGTCAGCATCGCAGGGGATGCTGTCGAACGGATTCCACAATTCGACATCCGCCTGAAAATGGCTGCTGAGCAGTTCCACAAAACCATCCACAAGGGCAAAGCCCCCGCAGACAAGTATTTTTTTGACAGCGGCGGCCTTTTCCTGGGCGGTGTAATAACGCAGCGTATCGCTGACTTCGCCTATGAGCTTCTGGCAGGCGCCGCTGAACTCGGCCATCAATTTGGCTCGATCGCCGTTTTCCTGGTCGGTAGCGCAAAGAGAGGATTTGACCTTTTCCGGTTCGGTATTATTTTTGGAGGCAATATATCTTATAATATCGTTGCCCGCATAAGTTATATCACGAACAAAAGGTAATTCATTTTCATTTATGATGGCAAGATTCGTGACTGAATTGCCGACATTGAGTACCGCTGTCGGCCGGTGAGTATCCTGTTTTTCGTATTCACCGAGGCAGTTCAACAGCGCCAATCCATCGACATCCATCAGCACGCAGTCAAGAGAGGCGTTCCCGGCAAGGGTGGTTTTCTTTGCGATAACCCTGTTTGTCGCGGCGACAAGGACACCGGAAAGACAATCGCCTTCGCCCGGTACGAGTTGATAATCGGTGACGCTGTTATCGATATCGAAGGGGCAAACCTGCGAAGCTTCGAGTAAAACCGCGCTTTGCACTTCCTCCTTGGGCAGGGCGGGAAATTCGAAGTATCTTACCGCCACTTCCTGGCCGCAGACCCCGCAGACAGCATATCTGCTCTGAGTCCGCGTTGATTTGAGGCATTGGTTAATCGCATTAACGGTGTCTATATCCCTGATATTGTCGGCGTCGGTGATACTGCCCTGAATTTCCACTATAGAAGCCGCAGTCACCACGCAGCCGTTGCCGTTGGTGTGCATCTGGACCATTTTGGCAGATGAAGAACCGATATCCAGGCCAAGGACTTCACGATATCCGAGTTTCATGAACATCTCCCGATCTAACTGTTGGCCTCTTCGAGTCAACCTCAATTCTCACCAGAGACCAACCGGCGTATTTCTCCGATTTCATTGATTCCATCGACGTAAAAATCTACGGTTTTAACTACAAAATCAAAATATATGCCCCCTGATCTCAATTACAGCCTATAAGTGCAAAGACCTATAAATATCCTGACCGGCAGCCGTGAATTGAGGTTTTTAAAGGCGGGCAACCGACGGGAAAAACTATTTTTGCTAAATACCGACAATAATAAAAACGACCGAGAAATTTTTGGGGATTATCGGGCTTTTTAAAACCGTTTATGCGGCCTGTATAATCTGGACCGTAATCACAGCCGTTGAACCGAGATAAGAATGTAAATATATCAGGATGTCCTGCCATAATGCTCTGGGACAATATCGCCTTAAGAAGCTTTTTATACGGCAAACAATTATCAGAAATGAGGAGACTGTAGTAGCTTTACAGAGCAAATAATACTTAAGGCCTTCAATCACAATGAGTTATATAACGTTCAAGCTATCTAATCACAACTCTTGGCATCCGGATATAGCGGATTCAAGCCTCAGCCCTTGGTTTCCGCATAATTTTGTTGTAAGTTAGAATTGCCTACTAAGCGGCATACTCTGTAACCTTGCTACAGTCTCGAAATGAGCTGGTATTCGATGTAAGCAGGCCGATCGAATCCTTTTTCCTGAATCGATCGGGACTAAAAAGGCATTAACAGCGGCTATGATTTTTCCTGATCATAGCCACTGTTAATTTAACCAATAATTTAACCAAAGCGGCGCCTGGCTTAGGTCTGGCTGCATAAGCAGCCGTTATTCCAATACACCCGCAGGATTAATATAACCTGTTTAACACACGTACGTGTTATTTTTAAAACCTTTGTGTATTGCTTTTTATTCCTCCGCCGCTGCCACGCTCCATGCACCGGCAGTTGAGAGAGTACCTGTACCGGAAGGACCGCTGTCGTGCGAAGTTTCAACCGTGACCGTACATACTCCGGTGTCACCATCGACATCGGAAATTTCATAGTCTTCCTGGTTAAAATAAGCACCGTCAAGATCGGTCGAACTGAAGCCCAGAGTTTCATAGACGTCCTCAAGAGTACCCTCTACATCATCAGCGTAGCTGTCATAGCTCGGGCCCTTTTCAGCAACGTAGGCTCTTACGGCAGTTCTGATGCTGCCTGCGCAGGCGTTTGCTTCCGACCATTTTGCCGAATCAATCCGGCCTCTCATTATCGGAACGGCTACAGCAGCCAGAATACCAACAATGAGAATCACCACCATCAACTCGATCAGGGTGAAACCTTTTTTACTTAACATTTTATATCCTCCTAAAATACTATGTTTATATCTAATTTTCTGTTACCGACTGCTATATACAGTCGACAGAATAAATTGGCGGTTTATCAGTTTTTCCTTTTTTTCTGAATTTTATTAGTAAATTTCGTTATTGCGACATAGAGAAGATCGG
>CAYNKU010000070.1:0-9843 GCA_964397865.1 uncultured Pirellulales bacterium
CGAAAAGTTGGTATCGGAGTTTTGCTGGGATAATTCTTTTGAACATAAGCGGTTACGCTATTACGGTTTTAAAAACGCGCATAAAAAACAAGGAGTTGACGGATAGTATTACGAAGAAAAAATTAATGAAAAGATTAAGCCACAGCCCTTGGGGCTCCATAGGAGAGCACACCGAGAACACCGTCCCAGGGACCCCATAGGGGAGGTAATTTATTTGACAATTATAAAAAATAATTGTTTTTGAGGGGGATTGGTTTAAAATACGCAAGTTAAGCCTTTGAGGTTAACATCTGGGGCAAGGGAAAAATAAAGCATAAAAGGAAAATCTTACATTTATGAACATACAAGATTTAAAAGCAGAAAGTATTGAAGCAACAAAGTTTTACTATGACTATTTAGAGCAAAATAACAAAGGTATTGATGAAATACAAATTTTTGATAAGACAAAAATAAATCATGAAAATAACACGTGGAAGATTCGGATTGGGAAAAAGTTATTCAACCCAGATTCCATAAAAATTTATAATAGCCAATATGATGAGTTTTACGATTTAGAACATTTTTCCTTAAGAGAATATGATGCTGATAACAAGTTGCTGATCATCCAATTTATTACACAAACAAATTTCGATAATACTCCTAACCATAATCTTAAAATAATTTCTGATTTGAAATTTCTAATCAAGAATGTGGAAGACTGGTACACGGAGAATGGCCAGAAAATATATTTCAATGACGAAGGAAACTTTGATGGAAATGCGGAGGAGAGTGTTTCATGTCCACTTAAACTTAATCTCAATCAACTTCGAGCTTTTAAAAATATCTTAAATAATACATATAACTACGTTTGGGGACCCCCAGGAACGGGTAAAACATGTTATGTATTAAGTGCAGCAGTTTTACATTATTTAAACAAAGACAATCCTAAAATTGGAATCTTTGCGCCGACGAATAATGCTTTGGAACAAGTTCTTTCCGCAGTCATAGAACATCTCGATAGATTAGGAATTTCAAGAGAAAAACTGCTTAGAGTCGGCGGGCCGTCAAGAGACTATGTAGAAAAGTACCGTGAGACATGCGAAATCCAGGGTTTAGAGAAACAATTAAAAGAAATTGAAAAACAAATAGAAATTGCAAAAAACGTGATGGAGCATCGCAGAGGCAAACATGTGTTCGATTCTGTATTCGCCATTCAGGATAAAATCCAGAAAATAACTGAATTGAATACACAGTGGAAAGAGTTATTACTCAGTAAATCACAAAAAGAGAATGAACTCGCAGTACTTATAAGAGAAAGCAAATCTCTTGCACGGCAATTAAAACGCATACTTAACATCGGCACCGTAGATTACGAAAGTTTAATAAGCAAAAAAGAAAATGAGTTGGCGGACATTAAAAATCAAATGAATCATTTGAATTCTGAAGTCAACGAGTATTTTTCAAGCATTGCTAATGTTGATACACGCAGCGAAAGAATCAAGGATCTAATTCAAACTATAAATATTCAAAACTATTCCGTAGTTGCCAACCAATTAAAGGATGTATCAAGAGAAATAAATGATTATTTAAGCGTCAATGCCGCTCTTGCGCAAGACTATTCAGATTATGATGATGCAAGGTTGAATAATTTATTGGCACAACATGAAAAAAACTATGAAAATCTAAAGGCCCAGCGAATCGAAGAGCGAGTCAACAATTGTTCAATAATCGGCATGACATTGGATGCTTATATCGGGCGTTTTTCTGATGTACAGATAAACTTTTCCAATATTTTTTTAGATGAAGTCGGTTACATGCCTCTAATTAAGGCGCTGCCACTGTTTTCCAATAGATGTGGGATTACTTTTTTAGGCGACCACAAACAATTGCCGCCGGTATGCGAGTTTGACAACTACAACGACATCCCTAGATTCTTTCGCCTTTTGTGGTCAAAGCCATCAATTTTCGCAGAAACCATTTTCACCTACGATGAGGAAGATTGTTTAAATATAGCGCAAGACACAGACTGCCCTGATTTCAGATATACGAAGAAATCAATATTAACGGAAAGCCATAGATTTGGTACAAGCTTATGTGATTTGTTGGATACACTTGTTTATAATATTGGTTACATATCTGCTTTGGACGATGATGTTGAATTATTTTATGCAAATGCCGAAAATCCTATCAGACACGGCAGGGAAAATGAAAATGAATGTAAAGAAATTTGTAAGATATTAAATAATGGCCTTGATGGTGATTATTGTATCCTGACTCCTTATAAAAACCAAGTTTCGGTATTACAAAGCAGATTGCAAAGCGCAAGGCAAGAAGAAAGAATTACTAACATCCATAAATCACAAGGCAGGGAATGGGATACGGTTATCTTAAGTGTCGTAGATGGCATTAACATAAAACCATGGTTTACAGATAGTATTGATCCTATTTCTCAAGGGCTTCAAGTATTAAACACCGCTATAAGTAGAGCAAAAAAGAAATTAATTATCGTATGCGATGCGCAATATTGGTTGGGAAAACAAGATGCAGAAAGACAAATAATCAGTAATCTTATTAGAATTTCAATAAAATTGGATCTGTAGTTCCTATTGTGTCACCTTTTTGTCAAGAACCCACTTATGGTCTTGAGCTATGGTCTGGGGTCTGGGAACTCGTCTTATAACAAAAATCAGTGATTTGCCTTCGTCAGACTACTGCGGGGGGAATTCTGTTTCCCTTGGGTCTTAGGGACTCCATAGGAGGATGACTAAAAGACAGTCTCATCCCTGGGGGATGCCTAAAAGACAGGCATTTTTTTCGTGCAATTCGCTGGGGTTTGGGGTAGAAATACGAGATTATGAAAAAGGCTGATTTTGAGACGATAAGGCTGGGTATTTGAGAGGCGGATATATGAAGCTTGATCTTAGCAGTTTGCGAAAGGCTGTCGAATCCCTAAAGGGGACGGTGGAAGTAGCAGAAGATAAAAAGTTTATGTCGGGACTGGAAGATAAGCAAAAAGACGCGATACGGGCCGGGGTTATTCAGAACTTCGAGTTTACATATGAATTGTGCTGGAAGTTCATGAGGCGGTGGCTGGAAGTTAACCTGGGTTCGACGTATGTCGAAGGGGTTGCGAGGCGGCAGCTTTTCAGGTTGAGCGCAGAAAACAAACTTATCGATGATGTCGATAAGTGGATGGTGTATCATGACGCAAGGAATGAAACTTCGCATACCTATGACGAAGAGACGGCTGAGGATGTATTCGAAACGGCGAGAGAATTTGTCGCAGACGCGGTGAAATTGTTCAAGGCGTTAGAGGTTCGGAATGATTGATGTTACGCGGGGACATCTTGAAACGATAAAGCGGATACTGGGTGAATACGCAGGCGGTTTCGAGGTGCGGGCGTTCGGGTCGAGGGTTGACGGGACGGCGAAAGAACATTCGGACCTTGACCTGGCGGTGGTGGGCAGCGGCAAATTAGATCGACGGACGAAGATGCTTTTGCGAGAGGCGTTCGAAGAATCGGATTTGCCTTTTCGAGTGGACGTGATAGACTATAATACTGTTTCGGATGAATTCCGGACTATAATTGACGCAAATTACGAGATATTGCAAAAAAGCAGCGACACTTCAATTTGAATACAAGGTTATGAAAAAGGCTATTGATATGTCGGTTGATTTTGCGGGGATTAAATTATCGAACCCGGTGTTTACGGTTTCGGGGACGTGCGGATACGGCGATGAGCTGGCTGATTTTATGGATATCAATTCGCTCGGCGGGTTCGTGACCAAGAGTATTACGCTCAAGCCTCGCAAAGGCAATCCCACGCCCCGGATAGTCGAGACGGATTCGGGGATGCTTAACGCTATCGGGTTGGCGAATATCGGGCTGGAGCGGTTTTTGGATGAGAAGATATCTATATTGAAGGGATTGAAGCCGGCGGTTTTTGTTAATATTGCGGGAGAGACGATAGAGGAATATGTCGCGGTGGCGGAGAGGCTAAGCGGCGAAGAGGCGATCGCGGGGATGGAGCTCAATATCAGTTGTCCGAATGTCGCTAAAGGCGGGATAACTTTCGGTACCGAGCCGGGGCTGGTTGCGGAGATCACCGGGGCGGTGAAGAAAGCGGGAGGGGAAAAAATCCTGATGGTGAAGCTCTCGCCTAATGTTACCGATATCAGTGTGACGGCGCGGGCGGCGGTGGAGGCGGGGGCGGATGCACTTAGCCTGGTTAATACGTTTACCGCTATGGTAGTCGATATTGAAACGGGCAGGCCTTTTTTAGCGAACAGGACGGGCGGTCTTTCGGGGCCTGCTATAAAACCGATAGCTGTGTATATGGTGAATAAGGTTTATAACGAGGTTACGCGCAATGCCGGAATACCGATTCTCGGTATGGGGGGGATACGAAACGCTTCGGACGCGGTTGAATTTCTTATCGCGGGGGCTTCGGCGGTGGGGGTTGGGACGGCGAATTTCGTTGAGCCGGGGTGCTCGGCAAAAATAGTTGAAGGAATAAAAAAATACTGTCTTAGTAAAAATATATCATCTGTTAAAGAACTGACCGGGTCGCTTAAAACCGACTAAACGATCCATTTGCCTGACTAAACTCGTTTTAAGGTGACGGCCATTTCTCTTGCCTGGCCCGGGCCCATGCGGTGGAGAAATCTTCTGTATATCTGCTCTTCGGTGTGTGTGGCGACAATTTCGTCTAACATACTCTTTTGCTTTTTGAAGGCCCGGAGCGTCACTTCCTCGGTATCGACCTGGCTGTTTAGAATCTTTTTTAATTCGGCCTGGATGTCTTTTGTCGTTGGGTCGTTTATGCGGTTATTGAGTTCGCCGGGGTCTTGTGCGATATTAAATAGCTGATCGTCGTACCATTGGAAGCGGCAATATTTCCAGTCGCCTTTTCGGATCAGGAACATACCGGTGCAGTTTCCGGCGCCGTGACTTTCGCTGTAGGCAAACCCGGGGTGGTCGCTGCTTCGGCCGTGCATAAGGGGGGTGAGGGAGTGGCCTCGAAATTCGGATGGTTTTTCGAGTCCGACCCACTCAAGGATCGTCGCGACCATATCGACGTGGCCGACAATATGATCGATCTTTTTATTTTTGGGTATGCCGGGGCCGCTGATTACAAGTGGTACTCTTGAGGCGTGGTCGTAGAGGTTATTTTTCATCCAGATTCCGTGTTCGCCGAGAGTTTCGCCGTGGTCGGAGGTATATATGAAGATGGTATTGTCGAGCTGGCCTGTTTGTTCGAGGGCGTCCCAGACCATGCCGACGTATTCATCCACTTCGGTGACGAGGCCATAATAAGCGGCGCGTGCGGCTCGGATGCGCTGCTCGGCGATCGGGGTGGCGACGCGCTGGAAGTGGCGCATTTCCTGGTAGACGAGGTGCTGATTTTCGAGGTAATCCGGCGGGATATCGGGCAGATCGCCGTATTGTGGATAATACATATTGTAATATTTTTCGAGGGCGACGTATACCGGATGCGGCAGGAGATATCCGACGTAACTGACCCAGGGTTTATTTAATTTCGGGGCCTCTTCGCGGATGAATTTTACGGCTTCCTTGGCGAGATTGTGGTCGGGGTAGCGCTCCTGGCGCGGTTTGCCGTAAACGTCGTGTCGGATTTCCATTCGATAGGCGGATGGGTTTCTAAAGAGGGTCATAATATCGGGATTTTTGATATGGGCGTTCGTGGTGCGGATTTGTTTGTCGAAGCCCATATCGTAATTGGTATTGAGGTCGAACTTTCCCGTGGCCCAGGTATAGTAGCCGGCTTCCTGGAGGCGTTTGGACCATAAGGGGTGGGAGCCGTCCCAGACGGTGGAATTGCAGAATGAGTTGCAGTCGGAGGGGTAGAGGCCTGTCATCATGCCGCTTCTGCCGGCGGCGCAGACGGGGTTACCGGTATAGGCATTGTTGAAGACGACGCCCCTTCGGGCGATTTTGTCGAGATTCGGGGTTTTTACGAAAGGATGGCCCGCGAAGCCGGCGTATTTCCAGGCGTGCTGGTCGGAGCAGATAAAAACGATATTGGGTTTCTTCGTCGCGGCGGCGGCAGCTTTGGAGGCGAATGACATTACTCCTGTTGATGCTAAAGCGGCGGCGCCGATGCCTTTTGCGACTTTCCGGCCGAATTCTCTTCTTGTCATATCCGACATTCGGCTTTCCTCTCAAATATTTTTTAATGTTAAAGTCTTTTAAGTGTTACGGCCATTTCCCTGGACTGGCCCGGGCCGAGTCGGTGGAGGAACCTTTTGTATATCTGCTCTTCGCTATGGGTGGCGACTATATGGTCGAGGAGTTTCTTTTGCTTTTTGAAGGCGCGGAGGGAAACTTTTTCGGTGTCGACCTGTTTGTTTAGAATTTCTTTCAATTCAGCCTGGATTTCTTTTGTTGTGGGGTCGTTTATTCGGTTATTGAGTTCGCCGGGGTCTTCGGCGATGTTGAAGAGCTGATCGTCGTACCATTGGAAGCGGCAATATTTCCAGTCGCCCTTTCGGATCATGAACATGCCGGTGACATTTCCGGAGCCGTGACTTTCGCTATATGCGAACCCGGGGTGGTCGCCGGTTCGGCCATGCATGAGGGGAGTCAGGGAGTGGCCGCGGAATTCGGCGGGTTTTTCAAGGCCGGCCCATTCTAAGATGGTGGCGACCATATCGACATGTCCGACGATATTATTAATCTTTTTATTTTTCGGTATTCCGGGGCCGGTTATTACGAGCGGTATTCTTGTTGCCGGATCGTAGAGGTTGTCTTTCATCCACATTCCGTGTTCGCCGAGGGTTTCGCCGTGGTCGGAGGTATAAATAAAGATGGTGTTATCGAGTTGGCCTGTTTCTTCGAGGGCGTTCCAGACCATACCGACGTATTCATCCATTTCGGTCACGAGGCCATAATAACCCGCCCTTGCGGCCCGGATGCGCTTTTCGTCAATGGGGGCAGCTACTCTCGAGAAGTGGCGTCTTTCCTGGTAAACGAGGTGCTGATTTTCGAGGTAATCTTTCGGGATATAGGGCAGGTCGGCGTGTTCGGGATAATACATTTTGTGATATTTTTCCAGCGCATTGTAAACCGGGTGCGGCAGGAGGTAGCCGACGTAACCGACCCATGGTTTGTCTAATTTGGGTGCTTCGGTGCGGATGAATTTTACGGCTTCTTTGGCGAGAATGTAGTCGTGGTATCGCTGCTGCCGGGGTTTGCCGGATACATCGCGTCGGGTTTCCATGCGATAGCCCGAGGGATTTCTGAAACAACTGGTAATATCGGGATTTTTGGCGTGTGCGTTCGTGGGGAGTACCTGCTTGTCGAAGCCCATATCAAAAGCGGGGTTTAGGTCGAATTTTCCGGTCGCCCAGGTGTAATAGCCCGCTTCCTGGAGGCGTTTTGACCATAAGGGGTGAGAGCCGTCCCAGACGGTGGAATTGCAGAATGAGTTGCAGTCGGAGGGGTAGAGGCCTGTCATCATGCCGCTTCTGCCGGCGGCGCAGACGGGGTTACCGGTATAGGCATTGTTGAAGACGACGCCCCTTCGGGCGATTTTGTCGAGATTCGGGGTTTTTACGAAAGGATGGCCCGCGAAGCCGGCGTATTTCCAGGCGTGCTGGTCGGAGCAGATAAAAACGATATTGGGTTTCTTCGCCGCGGCAGCGGCGGCTTTGGAGGCGAATGACATTACGGCTGCCGGGGCAATAGCGGCGGCGCCGATTCCTTTGGCGAGTTTCCGGCCGAACTCTCTTCTTGTCATATCGGACATCCGGCTTTCCTTTCAGTTAGACAGTATGTTTTAATCGATTATTACGGATTCTCCGGTCGAGATTATAAGTAAATTCTGGATGTTTTGCAAGGATGAAAAAAACACTTACATTTACAGGCGATTTCGGATAAACTCATTGGCCGTAGAATAAGCCAAAGTTTAAGGAGACGCTTGTCATGTTCGAGTCAGGACTTTCGAAACGATATTTACCCTTTCTGTTGCTTTTAGCGGTGATTTTCGGCGTTTCAAACAGCGGCTTTGCGTCAGGGCAGGCGAAAGCGGTTTTCGACGTATTCGATTACGGCGCCGCCGGCGACGGGGTTACTCTCGATACCAAGGCGATCCAGGCGGCGATCGACGCGTGCGGCGAAGCGGGCGGCGGGAAAGTTTATCTGCACAGCGGGCGATTCCTTACCGGCACAATCCACCTGGCGAGCAATATCACATTCGAGATCGAAGCGGGGGCGGTACTTTTAGGCAGTAGTGATATCAACGACTTTCCGGTAATCGTGCCGGCGGACCGCAAGGACGCGAAGAGCTATAATACGGGCAGGAGTTTGATTTATGCCGAGAAGGCCCGGAATATCGCGGTCATCGGCCGCGGCGTGATCGACGGCCAGGGTGACCTTCAGCCCAAAAGGATCATGGCGACTTCGTACCAGGTGAGGCCGCACATGCTGAGACTGGTAGGCTGTGAAAATATAACCATCCGCGATATCACGTTCGTGAATTCGCCTTCGTGGGTGCAGCATTACAGGGGTTGCAGGGGTTTGAATATCGACGGTATTACCGTCCACAGCCGGGCCAACCCGGATATCGATAAGCCTCGCTTTGCAGATAGTATGTGCCGAAACGAAGACGGCCTCGATCTCAATAGCTGCCAGAAGGTTCGCATCTCGAACTGCGAAATAAACAGTGACGATGATGCGCTGGTCTTAAAATCCCAGTCGAGTATACCGTGCGAGGATGTGACGATAACCAATTGCGTGCTAAGCAGCAACGCCGCGGCTCTGAAGTTCGGCACCGAGTCCGGCGCGGGCTTTCGCAATATCAATGTCAACAACTGCAGTATTTACGACACGCGGATATCGGGTATTGCGCTGGAGATGGTCGACGGGGGCCTTTTGGAACGCGTTAATATCTCCAATATCACGATGAATAACGTCAGGGGCCCTGCGATCTTTATGCGGCTGGGTAATCGCGCCAGGAGATATCCGGGAATCGATAATCCCGGCCTCGGCGTTATGCGCGATATTATAATAAGTAACATTCAGGCGAGCGGCACGGGGATTTTAGGCTGCTCTATTACCGCCCTTGCCGAGGCGCAAATTGAAAATGTTACACTGGAAAATATCAGGATCAAAACCATCGGTGGTGGAACTCTCGAAGACGCTGAACTGAAAGTGCCGATCCTCGAGAAGGCCTATCCGAGAGGCGATATGTTCACGGTACTGCCGGCGTATGGTTTTTACTGCAGATATGTAAAGAACTTGAGGTTCAAAAATATCGACCTTTCATTTGAAAAAGACGACGACAGGCCCGCTTTGATCTGCGAGAATGTCAAAGGCCTGGGGGTCAGTGACTTTAATGGCGGCAGTACCTCACTGACTCCTGAGATAATCAGGCTGAACCAGGTCGAAGATGTATTTATAGAAGGATGTCGGCCGGATAATCTTAAAACAACGTTCGTAAAACTAACCGGTGAGCAATCGGATAATATCTGCCTTACCAATAACAACTTCAGCAGAATCGGCTGTATCCTCGAACGAGGCGAAGATGTGGAAGCGGACGCTGTTTACTTGAACAATAACCGGATAAAGTAATTAAGTCAAACTGACCGATGGTCCGTTGGAAATATCAAAAATTAAAAATCAAAATTAAGGAATCGCTTCGCGAGGTTGTTTTTAATGGATTCCTCCGCTCGCTTCGCTCGGTCGGAATGACAGGAGGGGCGGCGGTCAGTCGGAATGGTGAAGAGCGTGATGCGTATTTCGTATTTCGTATTTCGTATGTCGTATTTCGTATGTCGTATTGCGATAACAGTTAACTTTAGTGGTGGGGTAAAGACCCCACCCTACGGTTCTTAAACTAAGC